>DATDNV010000641.1:0-6442 GCA_036518075.1 Thermoanaerobaculia bacterium | reverse complement strand
AGACGCAGGCGAATCGCGCCGAGCTCCCTCGAGGCAACAAACGCCGCGAGTCCGGTTGCCAGCGCGGCGGCGGTGAGACTCGCGCGCAAACCGAGCAGCGGGATCAGGAGGAAGCCGGCGCCAAAGGCGCCGAGAACCGTGCCCGCGGTGTTCGCGACCGTGACGCGGCCGACCCCCGTTCCGGGAGCGGCGGCCGGAGTCGTCGCCGCCACCGCGGCCGGAAAAGCGATGCCGAAGAAAATCGCGGACGGAAGCAGAAGCCCCGCCGCCAGCAACAGGTTCCAGAGCTGGAGGAGAAAGAAGGACTCGCGGACCGCGGGAAAGCCGCGCAGGAAAAGGGTCGGAAGGTGCGGGATCAGGGCGATTGCGCCGACGGCCGCCGCGGTGTTGCCGGCCTGAGCAATCGCGAAGATCGTTGCAGGCCGGCCAGACATGCGCGCGAAGAGGGCGCTGCCGATCGAGATTCCGGCCAGAAAGAGAAGCAACATCATTCCGAACGAATAGACGGAGCTCCCGAAAACGAGTGCGAGAACCCGAGACCAGGTCACCTCGTCCACCATCGCCGCGAAGCCGGAGAGCGCGATGCCGACGATGAGAGCGGATATCCCCAGCCGAATGGGTGCCTCCGGGATCGGAGATTCCTCGTGAGCGGGAGTGTCGAGATCCGCGGCGCGAGCATCCGTCGCCGTTAGCCGAACCTGCCGATCGATCGCGAAGGCGATGGCGGCCGCCAGCAGGTTCGCCGCCGCGGCGGCCCACTCGCTCTCGAGAACCCCGATCGCGGGAAGGAGGAGATATGTTGCCGCCGCGGTGCCCGCTGCCGCTCCCAGAGTGTTGGCCGCGTACAGTCCGGCGACGCGCGGACCCACCTCGTCGGGTCTGGCGACGAGCCAGCGGCTGAGCGCCGGCAGGGTTCCTCCCATCAACGCCGTCGGCAGGATGAGGACCGTGGCGGCGAGGAGAAACTGGACGAAGAGCCGAAGAAACGGAAGCGGCTCGAGGGGCTGAGCCACCGCCAGATAGATCGCGGTCGTAAAGCGGAGCAAAAGGGGAACGGCAATCGCGCTCGCGGCGATCCCGGCCTCGAGCAGTCCGTAAAGCGCGAGGGAGCGCTCCGGCTTGCGATCCGCGCTCCTTCCGAGGCGATACGCCCCGAGCGCGAACCCGCCCATGAAAGCGGCGAGAACGGTGGACACCGCCAGAGTCGTGGAGCCGAAGACGTGAGTCAGACGTCGCATCCAGGCGATCTCGTAGATCAGGCCGCTGGCCCCGGAAAGAAAGAAGACGATGAGGAGGGCGGGACGGGTCCAGGCTCGGGCCGTCCGGGAAGGCATTGTGATCAGGATACCGGACCTGTCCGCTGTCAGCCAGAAAAGTGCGAAGTGCGAGTGCAAAGTTCTAAGTTTTCTGGTGAAAGCGCGACCGAACTTTGAACTTCGCACTGAGAACACCGCACTCTTCCGGCTAGACTTCCCGCAGTGTCCAAGCTCTCTCCCGAGCCCTGGCGCATCAAGGTGGTCGAGCCGATCCGGCGGATCTCGCGCGAAGAGCGCGAGACCAAACTGAGGAAAGCCGGCTACAACGTCTTCGGCATCGCCTCGGAAGACATTTTCATCGACCTGCTGACCGATTCGGGAACCTCGGCGATGTCGGACTCCCAGTGGAGCGGCCTGATGCGCGGCGACGAGTCCTACGCCGGCGGCCGGAACTATTTTCATTTCGAGCAGACGGTCAGGGACATCTTCGGATTACCGCACGTCATCCCCACCCACCAGGGGCGCGTCGCCGAAAATCTTCTGTTTTCGACCGTGCTCCGGCCCGGAGACATCGTTCCGAACAACACCCACTTCGATACGACCCGAGCCAACATCGAAGTCAACGGGGGCACGGCGCTCGACCTCGTCATCCGGGAAGGAAGGGAGCCGGCCGCGCGCCATCCTTTCAAAGGGAACATGGATCTGGCCCGGCTCGAGCGGTGCCTGTCGGAGAACGCGGGGCGCGTGCCGATGGTGATGCTCACCTTGACAAACAACTCGGGCGGCGGACAGCCAGTGTCTCTGGAAAACGTGAAGGCCACTCGCGACGTCTGCGCACACCGCGGCGTTCCGCTCATCATCGATGCATGTCGCTTCGCCGAAAACGCCTGGTTCATCAAGCAGCGCGAGCCGGGCCAGTCTGGCCGCTCGGTCGCCGAGATCGTCCGGGAGGTGTTCTCGCTGTCGGACGGCTGCACGATGAGCGCGAAGAAAGACGGCCTCGCCAACATGGGCGGTTTTCTCGCGTTGCGGGACGAGGCCTGGGTCGAGCGCCTCAAGAACAAGCTGATCCTCATCGAAGGCTTTCCCACCTATGGCGGCCTGGCGGGACGCGACCTCGAGGCAGTGGCGATCGGGTTGCGCGAGGTTCTCGACGAGGAATATCTGTCTTTTCGAATCGGCCAGGTGACCGCCTTCGGCGACACGCTCGCCGCAGCCGGAGTCCCGGTCGTCCAACCGGTCGGGGGGCACGCGGTCTACATCGACGGGCGCGCCTTCGCACCGCACGTCCCGCCGGCGCAGTACCCGGCGCAGGCTTTGACGGTCGCCCTCTACCAGGAGGGCGGAGTCCGCGCGGTCGAGATCGGCGGCGTCATGTTCGGGCGGCCGGACCCGGATCGGCCGGGGATCGAGCAACTCCCCGATCTCGACCTCGTTCGGCTGGCAATTCCGCGGCGGGTCTACACGAACACACACCTGGAGCACGTGGCGGAAGTCACCATCGGGCTTCTCCGCGAGCCGGGAAAGCTTCGCGGCTTGCGCATCGTTCATCAGGCGCCGGTCCTGCGCCACTTCACCGCAAAGTTCGAGACCGTGTGAGCAGCCAAGTTACAATTTCCTTTCCGTGATCACCGGCTACAACACCGACGTCAAGCACAACAGCCGTGTCTTCCACATCCAGACGGAAGACAAGGGGGAGACGAGTCCCTACATCGAGTCGCTCGTCTACGTCGGCGGCGAGATCCTGGCGACCCGGAAGACCTCTTACGCCGAGCTGATCAAGGACGGACGGGACGACAAGTCGGTGCAGGAGCTGATGGAACAGCAGCACCGAACCATGATCGCGGCGATTCAAAGAGGCCGGTTCGACGGGCCCAACGGCTCTCTGCGGGTTCCGGAAGGCATGTCCGGGGCGTTCGAGGTGGAAGAAGATCGGGAGACCGCCGCCGGCCCGCCCGCCGACGAGTCGGCAGGCGACCGCACGCTCGATCAGGTCATCCTCGACTACCTCGCCTCCGAGCTGAACCACGAGCAGATCGACTGCTCTTTCACTCCGGTTCCGGATTTCATCGCCGGCAAGGAAGCGGCGCTGCGGCTACGGGCCCATTCGTCTCTTTCGAAACAGCCGGTGGCGGGCGCGGCGATTCAGATCCGGATCCTTTCGACGACGGCGAAGCCGACGATGGTCTTTCAGGGGAAGACTTCCTCCGACGGATCCTGTCCGGTCTCTTTCAAGGTCCCGGCGCTGGTGGACGGAACGGCGGCGGCGGTCATTCGCGTGAGCTCTCCCATCGGGTCGACCGAATTCAAGTTCCCGGTCAAGAGGAAGGGATGAGCTGTCAGCGATCAGTTTTCCGCGATCAGCCAGAATCGCAGGGGGCGTTCGGATGAGCGCCGCAGGCTCGATTGTTCGCGTCCGCGTCAACGGCGAGGAACAAGAGCTTCCCGAGGGAGCGACGGTGGCAGGGTTGATCGAGAAGCTTCGCATCTCGACCCCTCGGGTCGCGGTCGAGCGCAACCGGGAGATCGTTCCGAAGGCCGCTTACTCGACGACCGCTCTCGCCGAGGGGGATGACTTGGAGGTTGTGGAGTTCGTCGGAGGCGGCTAGGGACCGATCCGAAGCAGCGATCGCGCCGGTCTATTCTGCCGTCGCTGCCTTTTCTTCGAGCCCGAGACCACTGAAGAGCGGTCGCCCGGCGAGCGCGGTCTTCGTCGCCCAATAGGCGAGCACCAGCACACCTGCGACGGCGATCATTCCTGCATAGAAGGTCCAGTGCGAAGGGTCGTTGCTGACGATCCGATACCCGAAGATGCGCCGGCAGGTCTCCAGGACGATCGCCGGGAGAACGCCGAAGCGGACCGTGACGAAGATGAGGATTCCCACCGAGACGAGCCCGAGCGACAGGGTCACAACTCCTCCCCCGAGATAACTCCCGGCGAAAATGAAAGTGACGAGTAGGCCGGCGAGCCAGCCGCGACGGACCAGCCGCCGCGCGACGATCAGGACCATGACGATGCCAAGGACCCAGAACGCCGAAAAAAGAGCGGCCGAAAGCAGCCAGGCCACTGCCGAGCCGGCGTTCACCGGCGCGCCCAGGTCGAAGGCGTGGGGAAGCGGTCCCGGGATCCCCAGCCTCGGCGGAAGCAGGACGCGGATCGGCCCGAGAATCAGCCCCGTCGCGATTCCAGCCGCGGCGCCGAGAAGCAAGTCTCGGCCAACCAGAGGATCGCGCCATTCACCCGAGAGCGCACGCGTCCACGAAATCAGCATCTCCGGCCAGCGCCGCCGCGCAAACGGCTCCAGCGCGAGATAGAGCATCCAGAAACCGATCCCCATCCCGGCGGTGTTGCAGAAGCCGCTGATGAAGATCCATCCCTCGTCGGAGGAAGCAACGTGGTGTGCGCCCAGCACCCACATCGCTCCCTGGACGACGATGACCACCGCTGCGATGCGGACCGCGCCGCGCCGGTCGCTGCGGCCGGCGCGAACGTTGTAGCGCGCGACAAAGGCGCTGCCAATCACCAGAGAAAGAAGGATTCCCTCGAAGACCAGGCCTCCGGTCGGCGGCGCAGCCGTCCCTTCGGGATCACGGTCGGCGCGCGACCAGGGCCCGATCCATCGAAAGCTCACGGGGCGGCCGCGGTACGAGGCCGCCTCGACCCGCATCGTCACTTCCGGCAGCTCCGGGTGTGGCCCTTCCCACGCTGCGCGCGTGCCGGCGAAACTGCGCGGCGTCCACCGGGGGTCGACCGGGGTGAAGCGGTCTTTGTCCAGTCCCGCCTGCCGGAAGAGTCCTGCCCAGTCGGTCTCCGGCGCCGGACCACTATCTTTCTCGAGCTCCGGCGGAACGACGGAAAGCCGCACGAGCCTTCCCCGCGCGTCGAGCCAGACCTCGGCCATTCCTGCCTGAGTGGGAGCGGGGTTGTCCCATGTGACGACCGGGGATGGATATGGGCCAGTAGTAGAAAGAGCGGGGACGAGAGGCTGCGCCCCCTGACGATATTCGAATGCGACCGCATCTCGGGTGAGACTCCGCCCGAACCCGCCGTGGCCCGCCGCCCACTTCAAGAAGTCATCGTCGGTGCCGAACGCGCTCGCGGAGTCGGCGGGCTTGCCGATCCCCACCTCCTTCAGGATCTCTCTCGCGCGTTCCCGCAAGACCTCCGGCGACTTCTCCAACCCGATGAAAGAGACGATGTTCGCGCGCGGTGTCAGGAAGATCGAGGCCGCGAGGGCGGCGGCGAGGCCGAGAAGCAGCCACCGCGCCTGGGCCGGCTCGATGCCTCCACGCTGGCCGGCGGCCGCGACCATCTCCGGAGAGGGCGTCTCTCCTGCGGCGAGCGCGGCCGCGAGCGGATCGCCTCCCGGCAGCGCGGCTGCGACCTGCGCCGCTGAGGCGGGCCGGCGCTGCGGATCCTTCTCGACGCATCTCAGAATCACCCGCTCGACGGCGGGATCGAAATCAGGGAGCAGAACCGAGGGCGATGTCGGCGTCTCCTCGGAGTGCTTTTTGCGATATGCCTCGATCGTGATGGCGTCAAAGACGCGCTTTCCCGTATAGAGCTCGTAGAGAACGAGCCCCAGTGCGTAGAGATCCGATCGCACGGAGGCGCCCTTGCCGGCAAACTGCTCGGGCGCCATGTAAGCCGGCGTCCCGGAAGTCTCGGTTTCGGCTGCGCCTTCGTCAACGGCTACGGCCAGACCGAAATCCATGATGCGCGCCCGGCCGCGTCCGTCGATCATGACGTTGGCGGGCTTCAAGTCCCGGTGGAGGATGCCCCGATCGTGCGCCGCCGCCAGGCCCGCGCAGAGCTGGCGGGACAGCTCGAGAGCCTTGTCCGGCGGCAGGCGCCCGATTCTCTTCAAGAGCGATGACAGGTCCTCGCCGTCGACGTACTCCATCGACAGGAAGTGCTCGCCTTCGATTTCGCCGATGTCGTAGACGCGGCAGACGTTGGGGTGAGCGACTTGCCTCGCGTTGCGCACTTCCGCGAAGAATCTCTCGAGGCGGTCTCCGTCCATCGAAAGCGATTTCGGAAGAAACTTCAGCGCGACCGGCTGACCGAGCTTCAAGTCATCGGCGCGGTAGACCTCGCCCATACCGCCGCGGCCGATCAAGCCGATGATCCGATATCGCTCGATCAGGATGGTGCCAGGAGTGAAACCGCCGGCGTCGATCGAGTC
>DATDNV010000640.1:0-7075 GCA_036518075.1 Thermoanaerobaculia bacterium | reverse complement strand
CGGACATCGGACTTCGGACATCGGACTTATTTGCGCACCTTCTCCCGCTCCTTCTCCCGAGATGCCTCCGACGGCGGCGTCTTGTCGATCGGATCGGGCGGCAGGAGTCCCAGATGCTTGCGGAGCTTCGTTTCGATCTCGGCTGTGAGCTCCGGGTTCTCCTTGAGGAACTGTTTGGCGTTCTCGCGGCCCTGTCCGATGCGCAAGTCGCCGTAGGACAGCCATGCGCCCGACTTCTCGACAATCTTCGCTTCCATTCCCATGTCGAGCAGCTCGCCTTCGCGCGAGATCCCCTCACCGTAGTTGATGTCGAATTCCGCCTGCCGGAAGGGAGCGGCGACCTTGTTCTTGACGACCTTGACCTTGGTGCGCGAGCCGACGACCGTGTCGCCGTCTTTCAGCGAGGCGATCCGGCGAATGTCGATGCGAATCGAGGAGTAGAACTTCAGCGCCCGGCCGCCGGTCGTCGTCTCCGGATTGCCGAACATGACGCCGATCTTTTCGCGAATCTGGTTGATGAAGATCAGGCTGGTTTTCGACTTCGACACGATGGCGGTCAGCTTGCGCAGGGCCTGGGACATCAGGCGCGCCTGGAGGCCCATCTGCGCCTCGCCCATCTCGCCCTCGATCTCGGCCTTGGGAACGAGGGCCGCGACCGAGTCGATCACGACCACGTCGATCGCTCCGGACCGGATCAGCATCTCGGTGATCTCGAGCGCCTGCTCGCCGTTGTCCGGCTGCGAGACGAGAAGGTTGTCGGTGTCGACGCCGAGCTTCTTGGCGTAGTCGGCGTCGAGCGCGTGCTCGGCGTCGACGAAAGCGGCGAGGCCGCCGGACTTTTGCGCCTGCGCGATGATCTGCAGGGAAAGCGTCGTCTTACCCGATGACTCGGGCCCGAAGATCTCGACGACGCGGCCTCGAGGAATTCCTCCCACGCCGAGCGCCGCGTCGACGGCGAGCGACCCGGTTGGAATCACCGATAGAACCGTCTCGGGCTGGTCGCCCAGCCGCATGATGGAGCCTTTTCCGAACTGACGTTCGATCTGAGTCAGCGCCGTCTCGACGGCGCGCCATTTTTCGCTGGATTTCACGCTGGACATGTCCTCACCTTTCATGAAGCAGGTAAAAAGTTCCGCGCGTTCGCGCGATTATAGACTGGCGTGAGATGCCGATGAGGACGCGCGGATTTTCTCCCGCGCGAAACGGGATGTCAACATCCGAAGAAGGACCGAGAGCCGCGTTTCGACGGCATCCGCTCTCGGCGATCCTCGCTACCGGTTTCGGATCCGGCCTCTCGCCGTTCGCGCCCGGGACCGCCGGGTCTTTGGTTGCGCTCGTCCTCGCGTGGCTTCTGTCTCGCTGCATCGGGCCGTTCTCGGCTCCGAGTGTGGCGGCGGGGGTCGGACTCTTGGCGTCCGGGCTCATGTGGGGACTTGCGGGCGTGCCGGCGGCGACGCGCGTCGCGCGCGTGCTCCGCGCGAAAGACCCGGGGGCGATCGTCGTCGACGAATTCGCCGGACAATTTCTCGCGAGCGCGCCGATTCCGATGTTTCGCCCGTTTTCTCCGGCGGGCGAATGGGCGGTCTGGATCGCTTCCTTCCTGCTGTTTCGTCTCTTCGACATCTGGAAGCCCGGCTTCATCCGAAAGATCCAGGATTGGCCGGAAGGATGGGGCATCGTCGTGGACGATCTTGCCGCCGGAGTCGCTGCCGCCATCGTTCTGGCAACCCTGCTTTCGATCGTTCGCGTGCGATGACTCTCGATCTTCCCGACCGTGATGGGGTCGTTCTCGCCGACGAGCCCCTGGCGCGGCACACCACCTGGAGGATCGGCGGACCCGCGCGATGGTTCTGCCGCGTGCGGACCGAGGAGGGGTTGGCCCGCGTTCTCGCGGCAGCCACAACCGGAAAGGAGGCCCTGGCGATCCTCGGCATGGGCTCCAACATCCTGGTTTCCGACGAGGGCTTTCCGGGCTACGTCGTGCGGCTCGAGGGCGACTTCCTCTCGGTGACGGTGGACGGCTCTTCGATTCGCGCCGGCGGGGGAGCGGCTCTGGGGGCCGTGTGCGCCGCGGCGGCGCGGGCCGGTCTCTCCGGGATCGAGGCGATCTCGGGGATACCATCCTCGATGGGAGGGGCGGTGCGCATCAATGCCGGCGCATATGGCGGTGAGATCTTCGACGTGCTCGAAAGCGTGCGTTTGGTTTCCCGCTCCGGCGCGCGCCGCGAAGCCTCGGCGGCAGAGATCCGGCACGGCTATCGCCATTCGGAGCTCATGGAGTCCGGCGAGATCGTAGCCAGCGCGATTCTGCGTTTGACGCCGGCGCCCAAAGAACGAATCGAAGAGAAGACACGGGAAGTCGCCCAAAAACGGCGAGGCGCGCTGCCGGGGGAGCCCAACGCGGGAAGCGTCTTTCGCAACCCGCCGGGCGATTACGCCGGACGTTTGATCGAGGCGTGCGGCCTGAAGGGCCGGGTGGAGGGCGGCGCGGTGATCTCCGAACGACATGCCAACGTGATCGTGAATCGCGGAGGGGCGCGGGCGGCCGACGTGATGGCCTTGATGAAGCAGATGCGCGACTCCGTTCGGGAGAAATTTGGAGTCACGCTCACGCCGGAGGTCGAGCTGTTGGGAATTCGCTGGGAGTAAGAGTGCGAAGTGCGATGTTCAGAGTTCTCAGTTGGATCACGCTGATTCAACTGAACACTTCACACCTAGAACTTCGAACTCCTCGGGTGTGGGCATGAGGGTTCTCCTCCTCGCCGGCGGCGCCGGGACGCGGCTCTGGCCGCTTTCGACCGAAGCACGTCCCAAGCAGTTTCTTCGCCTTCTTTCGTCGAAGAGCCTGATCGCCGAGACGTATGAGCGCGTTCAGCCTCTTTCGGAAGAGGTGTACGTCGCCACCGCCCAGGAGCACGTGCAACTCGTGCGACGCGAGCTGCCTCGTCTTCCGGCGTCGCGGATTCTGTCAGAGCCCAGCCGCCGCAATTCGGGCCCGGCTGTCCTCTCGGCCGCTTTGCAATTCGAAGAAGAGGGAGACGCGCTGACCGCCGCCGTTCCGTCGGATCAGACGGCCGCGGACGGCGAGGCCTTTCGAAGGGCCCTCCTCGCGGCGGGAAGGACCGCCGAGTCCGCTTCGGTCGTCGTTCTTGCCGTTCCGGCCGCGCGCCCGGAGACGGACTACGGGTACCTGGAGCTCGGAAGCGAAACGGCGGGAGAGGGCACCGACGTCGCCCGATTTGTCGAGAAGCCCGGACCCGAAGAGGCCGATCGCTACGTGCAGGCCGGCTACTTCTGGAACGCCGGCATCTTCGTCTTTCGGCCGTCGCGGCTCCTGACGGAGGCGCGCCGCGTCGCCGGCGACCTCGTGCGGGGAGTCGAAACGTACCGGAAGGCGCAGAAGAGCGGCCGAAGCGACTTGGCCAAGCGCGCCTACGCCGCGCTTCCCGCGATCTCCTTCGACTACGCGGTCATGGAGAAAGCCTCGAAGGTGCGCGCCGTGCCGCTGCGCGCCGGCTGGAGCGACGTGGGGACGTGGCGCTCCGTGCGTGACCTTCGGGGTCCGTCCGACGACCACGGCAATCTGATCCTTTCCGACAGGCCGGTTCTGGCGCCGGGCGTGCGTCATGCCGCGATCGTCGACTCGGACAACGGGCTGCTGGTTCTGCCCTTCGAGCACGAAGGCGAGCTTCGGGCGGCGGTCGAGAAGCTGCGAGGAAGCCCGGCGGCGCCGACCGAGGGTCGCTCAGCGCGGAAACCTTCGCGAGGAGAGTCCTCTCCGCGCCGAAAGTCCTGAGGCGCCGAAAGGCCGTCCAGCCGCTCTTCCCGCGGCTGGAGAGGGCAGCGGGTCAAAAAGTCCGGATTTTCTTGTTCATAATGTCTGCGTGAAACCGACGACGACGGCGGCGCTCGAGCGGCTCCGGCAGAACGTTCGCCTCGTCTTTCGGGGCGATCCGAGGTCGGTCGAGCTGGCGCTCGCGGCGCTTCTCTCCCGTGGCCACATACTGATCGAAGACGTCCCCGGAGTCGGCAAGACGACTCTGGCGCGGGCGATCGGGCGGAGCCTGTCGCTGGAGTTTCGTCGGATCCAGTTCACGAGCGACACGCTTCCCGCCGACGTACTGGGAATCTCCGTCTACCACGCTCCCTCGGACCGGTTCGAATTTCATGCGGGCCCGATCTTCGCCAACATCGTCCTCGCCGACGAGATCAATCGGGCGACTCCGAAGACCCAGTCGGCGCTTCTCGAGGCGATGAACGAAGGAGCGGTCACGGTCGAGTCGGAGCGGCGCGAGCTTCCTCAGCCTTTCATGGTCGTCGCGACGCAGAATCCGGTCGAATACCTGGGTACGTACCCGCTGCCGGAGTCTCAGATGGACCGGTTCTTCCTGCGCCTCGGCCTCGGATACCCGGACGCCGACGAGGAGAAGATGCTCCTGCGGCGCGGCGGCGCGGAGAGGGCGCTTGCCGCGGTGCCGGCGGTCCTCGGACCCGAGCAGGTCCTGGAGCTGCAGGACGAAACCGAAGCGGTGACGGTCTCGGATGCATTGCTCGCCTACATTCACGCGATCGTCTCTTCGACGCGGAAGAACGCCGACCTGCGCCTTCCCGTTTCGACTCGCGGCGCGCAGTCGTTCTATCGCGCGGTCCAGGCCTGGGCTCTTCTCGCCGGGCGCGAGTACGCGACACCCGACGACGTTCAGGCGGTCGCGGAGCCGGTCCTCTCGCATCGAATTCTCTCCGTGGCCTCCGACGGATTCGGAGCGGGAGGCCGCGAGCGCGAAATCGTCAAGAAGATCCTGGCGCAAGTGGCGGTGCCGGTGTGAGAGCCCGAAGTCCGAAGTGCGGAGTCCGAAGTCGAAATCTCGTGGGCTCCGACTGACGACTTCGGACTTAGGACTTAGGACTCGCAGTTGAGCCGAGCGAGACTGCTCCCATGACTCACTTAATTCCCGACTGGGAAATCCGGATCACCAACTTCGGTCTCGGTTACATCCTCATGAGTCTCGTCGTGGCGATCGGCGCGACGAACACCGGAAACAACGGGCTCTACCTCGTGCTCGCGGCGATGCTCGCGGCAATGACCGTCTCGGGCGTGGTCTCCCGGCGCAACGTGCGCGGCGTGTCCTGCGAGATCGAGCCGATCGGCGAAGTGGTCGCGACGAGGCCGGCTCTCCTTCGCGTGCGCCTGCGCAACGACATGAAAACCATGACCGCGCAAGCGATCTTCTTCGTTCATGAGGGGCTGCCCGGTCCGCTCTGGATCGATCCCTTGAAGCCCGGCGAGCGGCGGGAGATCGTCGTCGAGGGGGTCTTTCCCAACCGGGGCGTCGTCCGCCGCCCCGACGCGGGCCTGCTTTCGCGTTTCCCGCTCGGCCTCTTCCGCAAGTACCGGCGGGCGAATCTTCGAGGCGAGATCGTCGTGTATCCGCTGCCGGAGACGAGCTCCGTACCCGAAGTGCCTCCCGAGGACGCCCACGGCGGCCGGCCGCATCCTCGCCGGCGGGGCGGTGGCTCCGACATCCGGACGCTGCGGGACTTCGTGCCCGGAGACGACCCGCGAGATCTCCACTGGAAACAGTCGGCGCGTATGCGGCGCTGGATCGTCCGCGAGCGCGATGCGGAACGCGACCGCGTCGTCGTCTTCGCCGTCGAAAATGGGATGGCAGACCCGGAGGATCCCTCGCGGCGAGCCGATTTCGAGCGAGCGATCTCCCGCTGCGCCGGTCAGGTCCTGCTCCATCTGTCGCGCGGAGGCGAGGCCGGTTTTCAGGCCCGGGGCGTCAAAGTCCCCGCGGCCGCCGGGCGATCGCAGCGCGGCCGGATTCTGGATGCCCTCGCTCGGCTCGAAGCCATCCCCATCGCCGGAGCCCCGCCGTTTCCGCCGATTCGCCGCGGGGACCTGCGGAGGGTCGTTCAATGACTGGGGAAAGCGGCACGAAGGCCGCGGAGATTCCGGCCGGCCTGCGCGCCGCCTACATCTCCGTTCTCTGGCTTCCCGCGGCGGTGGCGCCGCTGCCCCTGCTCTTCACCGAAGGCGCCTCGACGGGCGCGGTGGTGCTCTACTGGGGAGCGCTCGTCCTTCTCCAGTGGAGCGCGAAGCGGGGCAGGCCCATTCGACTCTCCGATCTGCTCCTGAACGTCATCGGTCTCTCCTACCTCGTCTTCCTGGGCTTCGAAATCTCGCGCCTTCATCACGGGCTCTTGCGATCCGTCTCCCATCTGCTGCTGTTCACTGCCGGGGCGAAACTCGCCTCGATGAAGCGTCCCGGCGAGGCGCGGACCTCGCTTCTCGTGCTTTTCCTTCTCTCGCTCGCAGCGGCGTCCTCCTCGACCCATGCTTCTTCGCTCCTCTATTTCGTGGTGATGGGATGGCTCGGGTTCCGGACGCTCGCGCGCCTGGCAGTTCTCGCGGACTTCGAAGAGGCGCCGCCCGAGCGCGTGCTGGCCTCGGTGCCCACCGGGGGCCTCACGACGGCGGCGGTTCTGATCGCCGGGCTGCTGTCCGTCCCGCTCTTCTACGCGCTCCCGCGCCTACGGAGTCCCTTTGCGACAGCGCCGCTGCGGCTCGACGACGCCCTGAGCGCGACGCTGACGGCGGACCGGGTCGATCTCGAAGGCTTCGGCGCCGCCAAGCGCAGCGATCGGGTCATTCTCGCGATGGATGTCGAGCCCGACCGCCTCATCTCACAGGCGCTGCGCCTGCGGGAGGCGGTCTTCACGGACTATCGCGCGGGCATATGGACCCGCTCTTCGGACCGCCGGGAGGAACGACCCCGCGAACGCCGTCCCGCCCCCGAGGCGAGCCCGCCGAGCGGGCGTCATCCGGCTTCCGGGAGCGTTTCCATCAAACTCAATCTCTTTACCAACGGCTTTCTCTTCCTGCCGTACGGCTCATCGAATCTCGAGATCGAACGGGGATTTCCTCTCCGGCTCCCGGACGGCGTGGTTCAGATCGCCGCCAATCGGCGAACCGTCCGGTATTCCGCGCAGGTCCGCTCCGGAGTGGTTCGAGGACCGGGCCTGTCGGTCATCGATCCGGCGCGAGTTCCGACGGACGTCCGCGACTACGCGA
>DATDNV010000639.1:0-2006 GCA_036518075.1 Thermoanaerobaculia bacterium | reverse complement strand
CGATCTCGGTCCACGAGCGTGGTGATCGCCGAATGAGCTCGACTCCGGAGTCGGGCAACTACCCCGGCAACCCCGCTCTCCCCCGCGAAGTTCGGGAAAAGATCCTCTCGACGTTTCGCCACACGCTCAACCTGTATCAGCAGGGCAAGACCGACGACTGCGTGATCGGCTGCGATTTCATCCTCAAGATGGATCCGCGGTTCGTTCCCGCGCGGCGCCTGATGGACAAGGCGAAGAATCCTCGCGCCGAAGTGGACATCGCCGAGCTCGAGGCCCTCGTCGCGACGACCCCGACCCGACAGGAGCGCGTGGGAGGGGCTCAGCCCGACAAGCTCCTCGTTCGCGCGGTCGAGAGCTACAACGCCCGCGACTTCGACGCCGCGATCAGCGCCGCCGAAGGCGTACTTGCCGTGCTGCCGGGAAATCGGGACGCGCTCGAGATCCTCGACAAGGCGGCGAGCAAGAAAGAGGCACAGCCGCATTTCGACGCCTGCCGCCAACGCGCCATCGCCGCCCTGGAAGCCGGGCAACTCAACGAAGCCAAAGAAGAACTGGATCGCATGCGCGCGTTCGATCCCGATCACCCCGCCGTGGCTCTCCTGGAGAGACGGATCAATCCCTCCGCGGCTCCGGCGCCTCCGATGACCCCGCGCAAAGCCTCCGACACGGGAGAGATCCGCTTCGACATGACGCCCGAGGAGCCGCACATCGAGTTCGGCGCGGAATCGAGCGCGCCCTCTCCCACCGAATTCGACACCGGAGCGACGGTGGCGATCAAGATGCCGCTGCCTCCCCCGCCACCCGGTCCCGATTCCGGGGGCCTTGCGTCGTTGTCGCTCGACTCGCTCGACCTTCCGCCGCCGGTTTCCCCGGTCGTGCCGCCAAGCCACGACGATACGGATCCTCGGATGGGACCGCTCGTCCCGCCGCCGCCTCCGCCGCCGCCCGGTTCACCGGCCGATCTCTGGAGCGAGCCTCCCCCTGGAGAGTACGTCGAGGACTCCGCTCCGCCGCCGCCCGGCGCTCCGCCGCCGCGGCACGTTCCGCCGCCGCCGCCGCCTCCTCCGGCGCGGGCCCAGGCGGAAGAGGACAGCGGCGCCGGCGACAAAGAAATTGAAACGCTCCTCAAGCAGGGGGATGACGCAGCCCGGCGCGGAAATCGCCAGCAGGCCATCGAGATTTGGTCTCGCATTTTCCTGATCGACATCAATAACTCAGACGCGGTCACGCGCATCGAAAAAGCCCGTCAGGAAATGGCGGAGGGCAACCGCGCGATCTCGGACGCGCTCAAGACCGGCCGCGAGAAGTTCGAGTCGGCTGACTTCACCGGCGCGCGCGAGCAGTTTCTGCAGGTGCTGGCGCTCGACGAGAACGAGCCGACGGCCCGCTTCTACATCGATCGAATCGAAGAAGAGATTGCCCGCGCGGCGGCCGGAGGTCAGCCGGCGCCGATGGCGGCTGCGCCTGAAGCCAGCGACGATGCGGCCTGGGCGACGTCCCAATCCGCTGCCGGCGCGCCCGCCAAGCCTGCAGCCGCGCCCAAACGTTCCATCCCCATCAACACCAAGGCACTCGGCATCGCCGCCGTCGCCGTCATCGCGACCGCGGTCGGAGCGTACTTCTTCGTCTTCCGGGGAGCCAAACCGATGGCGCGGCCGGCAACCGCGTCGGCGAAGAGCGGTGCGGCGCCGAGGGCGGCGGGCAGCGTCGCGCACGCTCGGGAGCTCCTCGCCGCGGCGAAGATCGCCGAAGCGCGCTCAGAGCTACGCCGCATTCCGCCCAATAGCCCCGACTATGCAGAGTCCCGACAGCTGCTCGCGGAGCTGGGAAACGCGGCTGCTCCGGCGGAGCCGACCGCCTCCGCCGGGGGAGCGGGGCCGGCGGTATCGGTCGAACCCCCCCCAGCCCCGGTGGCGCAAAACGACCCCGCCGTTCTTCGAGCGGCAGGAGAGAAAGCGCTGGCGGAGAAGCGCTACATCGACGCCCTGAAGAACTTCAACCTGGCG
>DATDNV010000638.1:0-2808 GCA_036518075.1 Thermoanaerobaculia bacterium | reverse complement strand
TCGCTCGAGATCGATTCCGCGCCGTCGGGTCGCACCGGGCTTCGGCTCTCGACTCCCGAGCGGAGCTATCGGCTCACGATGCCGCTCGCCGGCGCGCACCAGGCGCTCAACGCCGCCACGGCGATTCGCGCGGCCGAGCTTCTCGCTCCGGATTTCCTCTTCGAACCGCGCGCCATCGAGCGTGGAGTGGAGCGCGTGCGGTGGCCGGGCAGGCTGGAGCGGTTCATCGTTCGCGGCCGCAACGTGTGGCTCGACGGGTGCCACAACCCGGAAGGCGCGGCCTCGCTCGCGGCCTTCCTTCGTGCGGCGGCGCCCGGGGCGGACCTCGTCTTCGCGGCGATGGCGGACAAGGACGTCGAATCGATGGCGCAAGCGCTGGCCGGCGCCGTCGGGGAGATTCGCCTCGTGCCCGTGGCCGGCAGCCGCGCGGCGACGCCCGAGCAACTGAAGCAGCGCTTGGCATCGGTCTTTCCCGATGCGCGGCCCGCTCCGAGTCTGGCCGCCGCTCTGGAAGAATTCCTGTCGCGGGCGGGCGGGAAACCTATAATCGTCGCCGGCTCTCTCTATCTCGTCGGGGAGGCGCGGCAACTCCTGCTCGGCGGAAGCCTCGAAAGGGTTCATTCTTGACGACGGCCACCGATCCCTTCACCAAGGAGCACTTCGAGCGGTTGGAAGAAGAGCGGCTCGCGGTCTACGCGTCCAAGAGCCGCCGGGCGGTCCGGCCGCGAGGTCCGATCGCACCTCTGCCGGGAGACAGCCGCACCGAATATGCCCACGACCGGGACCGGATCATCCACTCCCACGCGTTCCGGCGGCTGAAGCACAAGACGCAGGTCTTCATCCCCTACGAGGGCGATCACTTCCGGACGCGCCTGACCCACACACTCGAGGTCTCCCAGATCGCCCGCAGCGCCGCGCGCGCGCTGGGTCTGAACGAGGATCTGACCGAGGCGATCGCGCTCGGCCATGATCTGGGTCACACGCCGTTCGGCCACTCCGGCGAGCGCGTCCTGGATCGTCTGCTTCGCGACAGCCACCCGGATGCCGGCGGCTTCAAGCACAATTTTCAGTCGGTCCGCGTCGTCGATCGGCTGGAGAAGACCTACGCGGAGCCGGGCCTGAACCTGACGCACGATGTCCGTGAGGGAATCCTCAAGCACACCCATTGGAAGAGAGACTTCCCGTTTCCGCTCGACTTCGAAGCCGGGCTTCGTCTCGAATCGGGCGGAACGCTCGAGGCCCAGCTGGTCAACTGGTGCGACGAGATCGCGCAGCAGACCCACGATCTCGAGGATGGTCTGCCGCTGACCGAGCAGGAATCGATCGAGGGGCTCGAGGTGGCGCAGGCGGTCCGGGCGGTCCGCCCGCTCGATCCCAACCCCGCGGCCCGCCGCCGCTCGCTCATTCGCGGGATGATCGGCGTGTTTTCGGCCGACCTGGTCGAGGCCTCGCGGTCGCGGATCGAGCGCTGGGTGGATACTCACGCGATCCGGACCCCGGACGACTTCGCGACCTGGCGCGAGAAGATGCCGGGAGATCTCGTAGGGTTCTCCGAGGGCGGCCGGCGCTTCTACCGTGAGCTGAAGGAGTTCGTGTACCGGCACATCATCCACTCCTTCCCCGTTTCGCGACACGACGGCCATGCCCGGCGAGTCGTGGCGGGGGTCTACGAGGCCTACCGAGAAAACCCGCGTTTGCTTCCCGATTCCGTTCTTCTCACGCTGAGAGACGAGATCGGGGTTCCCTTCCTTCGCGAGGTGCCGCTGCGCGACGTCGAGCGCGAAGCCGAGAACTACCGCACCCGAGCCGGTTTCTACCGGGCGATCGCGGATCACATCGCCGGCATGACGGACAGCTATTGCAATTCGGAGTACCGGGAGCTGGTGGCCGAATGAATTCCAAATTCAAAATTCAAGATTCAAAATGGAATACTCGCTGTCACCGCGTATTGAATTTTGAATCTGAATTTTGAATTGGGAGGATACCGGATGAGCAAGACGGAAACACTTCTCCCTCCCGCCGCCTTCATCGACCGGGACTTGTCGGCTGTCGACCCCGAGGTCGCCCACTGGATCGGCGAGGAGCTGCGGCGGCAGAACGAAGGTCTGGAGTTGATCGCCTCGGAGAACTGGGTCTCTCGCGCGGTGCGGGAGGCCCAGGGATCGGTGCTGACCAACAAGTACGCGGAGGGTTATCCCGGGCGCCGCTATTACGGAGGCTGCGAGTTCATCGACAAGGTCGAGACGCTCGCGATCGAGCGAGCGAAGGCGCTCTTCGGAGCCGAGCACGCGAACGTCCAGCCGCACTCGGGCTCACAGGCCAACATGTCGGTCTACCTCACCGCCTGCAAGCCGGGAGACACGATTCTGGGAATGGACCTGACCCACGGCGGCCATCTGACGCACGGCCACCCGCTGTCGTTCTCGGGCAAGGAGTACAAAGTCGTCGCTTACGGCGTCCGGCGGGAAGACGAGCGGATCGACTACGACGCGCTCGCGGCGCTCGCCCGCGAGCACCGCCCGAAGCTCATCATCGCGGGTGCCTCCGCCTACGCGCGGACGCTCGACTTCGCCCGATTCGCCGAAATCGCCCGCGAGACGGGCGCCGCGCTCATGTGCGACATCTCGCACATCGCCGGTCTCGTCGTCGCGGGCCTCCACCCGTCTCCCGTCCCGGTGGCCGAGTACGTGACGACGACGACCCACAAGACGCTGCGCGGTCCGCGCGGCGGGATGGTGCTGTGCACCGCGGCGTACGAGAAGTCGCTCAACTCCTCCGTCTTTCCGGGCAATCAAGGTGGACCGCTGA
>DATDNV010000637.1:0-17951 GCA_036518075.1 Thermoanaerobaculia bacterium | reverse complement strand
AGATCGCGGCCGGGACATAGAGGGGTGCCACCAGAACCGGCAGCACGATTGGGAAAACCGAGCTCGAATGGTGGCCTCGCGACGGCTGGATCCACCAGGCGCCTTTCGGAAAAGGACGATAGGAGTCGAGATAGAGCGTTCCGTGATTCAGGATCGCGAACGGAATGAGGCCGGCGGGAATCGTGTCGCCGGCGGCGATCAGCCGGAAGTTGGAGTTGTAGACGACGAGGGAGAGAAGAAAGACCGCGAGAGACGTCTTCCGGCGATGCCGGATCTTCTCTCCCGGCGCCGCCGGATCATCCAGCGCGAAATCGGACGAATTCTGTCGCGGCGTGTGTTTTCTCGTTACGGCCTGCTCGGCCGCTGTCCGACCGGCTCCCTCTCCTCGGACACGAGCGCGACGTCGGCTTCGACCATCATCTTGACGAGCTGGCGGAAGGTGACGGTCGGCTGCCAGCCGAGCCCTTCCTTGGCCCGCCGCGGATCGGAAATCAGAAGATCCACCTCCGCGGGCCGCACGAGCTTGGGATCGATCACGACGTATTGCCGCCAGTCGAGACCGACCTCGGAAAAAGCAAGCTCCAGGAACTCGCGCACCGTGTGCGTCTCGCCCGTTCCGATCACGTAGTCTTTGGGCTCTTTCTGCTGGAGCATCAGACGCATCGCCCTCACGAAGTCGCCGGTGTAGCCCCAGTCGCGCCGAGCGTCGAGATTGCCCAGCCTCAACTCCTTCTGCTTGCCGACGGCGATTCGTGCCGCGCCGAGCGTGATCTTGCGAGTAACGAACTCGGGCCCCCGCCGCGGCGACTCGTGATTGAAGAGGATCCCGGAGACCGCGAAGATCCCGTACGACTCCCGATAGTTCGTGGTGATCCAGTGGCCGTACAGTTTGGCGACGCCATAAGGGCTTCGCGGGTGAAACTTCGTGTCCTCGTTCTGTGGAACGCTCTCGACCTTCCCGAACATCTCCGACGATGACGCCTGGTAGAAGCGAATCTTCGGATTGACGACTCGGATCGACTCGAGAATTCGCGTCACGCCGAGAGCCGTGAACTCCCCCGTCAAGACCGGCTGCGAAAACGAAGCCGGAACGAACGACTGCGCCGCCAGGTTGTAGACCTCGTCCGGCTGGGCGGCGGCCATCGCGTTGATGAGCGAGTTCTGATCGAGAAGATCTCCGTTGAGGAATTCCACGCGCTCGCTCAAATGCCCGACCCGGCCCAGACTGTGCGCACTCGTCTGGCGGATGAGCCCGAAAACGCGATACCCCTCGTCGAGCAGGTGCTCGGCGAGGTACGACCCGTCCTGACCGCTGATCCCCGTAACGAGCGCGGTCTTCATCGGGGGCTCCGGGTCCGATACCTTGGGGCGACGCTCATCCGCATTCGAGCTCCTTCCCTGTCGATCTTGGAAACGACGGTTCAGACCGCGGCGTTCGTCCGCCGCGACCAGCTCCGGCGCGAGAAGTAGATCAGTCCACCGGCCGCGAGCGCAATGCCCCCGGCGATCCAGTTCTTCTTCTCAGCGGCGGAGAGAAAGACCAGGCAGATCGCGAGGGCCGCGATCGGGATCGTCGGGCCGCCCGGCAGCCGGATCGTGCGCGGCGTCGTCGGAAGCTTGCGGCGCAGCACGGGAACCGCGAGACAGGTCCCGATGTAGGTCGCCAGGCGAGCGATCGCCGAGAGGACGGCGAGCTCCTCGGCAGATCCGGTCAGGACGAGAAGAAGCGCGACTGCGGTCTGAGTGAGGATCGCGACATGGGGGGTGCGATATTTTGGATGAATGCGCGCGAAGAACGCGGGAAGTCCTCCCGACTGGGCGAGCGCATAGAGATAGCGGGGTCCCGCGAGCACCGTGTTGTTGTTGGTCCCCAGAACGGAGAGGACCGCTCCCAGCGTGAGCAGGAATCCTCCGGCCGGACCCATCATCATCGCGGCGGCATCGGCGAGCGGAGTCTTCGACTCGCCGAGGTTCGAAACTGTGCCGATCGCAACGAGCTGAACGGTTGTGTAGATCGCGGTGACGATGGCGATCTGGACGATCAACGCAAAGGGAATGTCTCGCTTGGGATTGACGAACTCTCCCGCCGGGGCCGCCGTGTTCTCGAAGCCCGCGTAGGCGAACAGCACGAGAAGCGCGGCTTTCGTGAGGTTGCCGCTCTGGGGAGCCGGAACCGGGAACACGCGGCTCCACGACACAAAGAAGACACCGACGGCGACGAAGACCACCAAAGGAAATACCTTTCCGATCGCCAGAAAGACCGCCGTCCGGGCGCCCGATTTCACGCCAGCCACGTTGATCGCCGTCAGGGCAAGCAACGGCAAGACGACGGTGAGCTGCTGCCCCAGGCCGCTTCTCGCGCCCTCCCAGAGATAACCGACCGCGCGCGCAAAGAAAACCGACAGGCTCGCGATCGACGAGATCCTCGCGATCCAGGTCATCCATCCAACCTCGAAGCCGATGAACTCGCCAAACGCGGCACGCGTGTAGACGATGGCGCCGCCCGGCTGATCGAACAGACTGCCCGCTTCGGCAAAACAAAGAACCAGAAGGAGCACCGCGAGACCGGCAAGAAGAATCGCCCAGACGCTGGCTCGGCCGAGAAGCTGCGCGGCCGCGACCGGCAAGATGAGGTAGACGCCGCTCCCGATGACGTCGTTGACCGACAGAGCGACGATCTCCCAACGCGACACGGCGCGCAGGAGTCCCGTTTTCGGATCGGTCAGTTCGGAGAGGCCGCTCAGAACGCGCTCATTCTAACGAGGGGACGCCTGCGCTCGACCGGCGGAGCGACGGCTATACTTCGCCCCTTTTATGCTGCGCGCCGGAATCGTCGGACTTCCGAACGTCGGCAAATCGACGCTGTTCAACGCCCTCACTCGCACGCGCAAGGCGGAGGCGGCGAACTACCCTTTTTGCACCATTGAACCCAACGTCGGCGTCGTGGTCGTGCCGGACGCGCGGCTCGCGCCTCTCGCGCGGCTCGCCCAGACGACCCAGATCGTTCCCGCCGCGATCGAGTTCGTGGACATCGCCGGGCTCGTGCGCGGCGCGTCGAAAGGTGAAGGGCTCGGCAACAAGTTCCTTCAGCACATCCGGGAGGTCGACGCGATCGTCGAAGTCGTCCGATGTTTCGAGAGCAAGGACATCGTTCACGTCTCAGGCCGGCTCGATCCGATCGCCGACATGGAAACGGTCAAGACCGAGCTCGTTCTGGCGGATCTGGAGACCCTTGCGCGATCCCGCGATAAGCTCGAGAAGCTCGCTCGCGGCGGAGACAAGGAGGCGCAGGCCTCTCTGGCGGTCTCCGACAAGCTCGCCCAGCACCTCGACACGGGACGCCGGGCCCTGACGCTCGCGCTTTCACCGCAAGAGCAGGCTGCCGCCCGCAGGTTCTTTCTTCTCACGTCCAAGCCGATCCTGTTCGCCGCCAACGTCGCGGAAGACAGTCTCGCCACCGCGTCGTCCTCGCCGCAGGTCGCCGCCGTCCGGCACTACGCGGAGACGCACGCCGGCACCGAGGCGGTCGTCGTCTCGGCAGAGATCGAGTCGCAGCTGGCCGAGCTGCCGGAGGACGAGGCGCGCGAGTACCTGAGTCATCTGGGAGTCGCGGAGTCGGGCGTCGGCTCCCTGATCCGAGCCGCCTATCACCTGCTCGGTCTTCGAACTTTTCTCACGGCGGGCGAGAAGGAGGTTCGCGCCTGGACGATCCATGCGGGCGACACGGCGCCGGCCGCCGCCGGAGCGATCCATTCCGATTTCGAAAAAGGCTTCATCAAGGCGGAGGTCGTTTCGTACGAGGATCTGATCGCCGCTGGCTCGATGACCGCCGCGAAAGAGAAGGGGCTAGTCAGACAGGAAGGCCGCGACTACGTCGTGCAGGACGGAGACGTCATTCTCTTCAAGTTCAACGTGTGAGAGGACTCACGCGATCGCGAACCCAGGCTACTGAAAGTAGCCGTTGACGTCGATGATCAGCTGAACCGTGCCCGAGGTTTGCGCACAGCGAGCGATCACATTGCCTCCTATTGAGAGATCCAGGATCGCGTTGTTGGCGCGCGTCTGGCCCGCGGAATAGTCGAGAGTTTGAACGCCAGGCGGTTGAGTCGATCCCTGAAACAACGTGACGGAGCCTGCAGCGGTCGGTTGAGTCACGGTCACGTTGACTGACAGGCCTTTCGCCGAAGCGGGAACGCCGCAAGCGCCGGAGAGCGTAAAGCTTCGATTCGTTCCGGCGGCAAGAGCGGGGCCCCCCAGCGGGCCCGCGGGGTTGCGTGTGTCGACGACCCGGCAGGGGGTCAGAGTGAAGAAGTCGGCGCCGTCCTCGTATGTGAAGCCGTTCGCGAGCGGCACCAAAGCGCCGCCGGGATTTGTCAAATCGACGCTGACCGGTCCGGCCGCGTGAGGTGGCGCCGTCGCCATGACTGTGTTCGAGCTGACGAACGACACGCTGGGCGAGCTCGTCCCCCCAAAAGTGACTGTCGCGCCGGGCAGGAATCCTGAACCGAAGAGGGTCGTCTCGGTTCCGCCTGCCGTCGGGCCCCACGTCGGGCTGACCGAGGTGAGCGAAAGGCCGAGCGAGTACGCGGTCAGATGGCTCGCCTGATCGGCAATGTAGAGGATTCCGTTGGCGACCATGGGGCTCTGCCAGTGGTTGGCACCGACTTTCGTCGTGTCGATCCAAAGCTGATTGCCTGTCGTCGGGTCAAGGGCACGAATGAACTGCGGGCCCGCATAGTAGAGAACGTTGTTCGCGATCAAGGGAGAAAAGCCACTGTTGCCCGTCTGCCACTGAGGTGCGAGAGACGGGACCCCACCCGTGACGGTCAGCTTCAGTCCCGAGATTCCGTTCCCGTTTGCCAGGAAGAGCCAGGTGCTCGAGTCGGCCGGGTTCACCCAGGCGGCTAGCGCCGATAGCACCGGACCGCCCTGCGGCACATTGATCAGCTGGATCTCCCCGGCGACATTTCCGGGGCCGCCCATGCCGCTCAAATCCATCAGGTTGATCAGTCGCAGCTTCCCGTCCTTACCCGACTGGACGGCGAGGCGGCCGGAGTAACCCGGCGCGGGCAGGATCGCCGGCGCCGTGCTTCCCAGATCGCGATCGGTGCTCTGGAGAGTCGCGAAATCCGCGGGCGTGTACGAATCCAACGGCTTTCCGCTGCTTCCCGATCCGTCCGGATTCAAGGAAAAGACGCTGTCGCCCCAGTCGTGTCCACCCGCATTTCCGTCGTAGTCGCCGTTGCCGGTCGCCATGAAAATGTTGTCGGTCACACTGTCGTACACGACACCCACGCGCGCCCAGATCGCCGATTGAACGTGGCCCACGCAGTCGGGAGCCCCCGGAGTCTCGACGAAGTGCACGGCTTGATCGCTGCAAGCCGAGTTGAACACCTTCTGAGTTCCGTCGGAAAGATTGATCGCCGTCACGTGTCCCTGGTAATCGCCGTTGTCTCCGGGATAGCCGCCGTGGGTCACGTAGAGATAGGTCGTACCGCCCGAAGTCGCGAAGCTCAAGGGAGAAGAACCCTTCTCGTCGAAGCCCTTCAGCGTGGTCGTTTCCGGCCAGCCGCCGGTCATGATCTCCGTGCCGTCGCCGACCTGGTACTTGTGCACCTTGCCGTCGAGGCCGTAACTGTAGACGTGGAGGAGGCTCGGATCGATCGCCGGCGAGGAGGTCGTGTAACACGCCGCCGCCCCCACCCGGTTGTTGATCTTGCAGGATCCCGCCGGGTATTGCTGAGACCAGATCGTCGTGCCCGTATGCGCGTCGAGCGCGAGTATGTGACCGGCTTTCGTCGTGAGGAAGAGCAGATCCCGTGTCCCACTCGCCGTCAAAACATTGCTCAGATACACCGGCACGCCGTCCGAGACGGACGGAAGCGTCGCCTGAAAAGCGAACGCCAGTTTGTTCACGTTGGTGGGAGAGAGAATCGTTTCCAGGGTGTTGTTGCCGCTGTGCTGCGGGTCTCCGTTGACCTGGAGCCAGTCATAGCCCCAGACGGGGACCGCCAGCAGCCAGATTGCGAACCACAGAAATATCCAGCCGCCATTTCGTCTCGGTTCTGTGCACGTGACCACGAAGCGATCCCCTTCCCGGCGAACGCACCAGACACTGCTTCCCGATGACGTCAAAAAAGGTTGCACGGAAATCACTTTGAAGTGTAGCGGCCCGCTCGTGAAGCGACAAGAGCTGAAGGATCCCTTAAGCCGCGGTGGACCTGAAAATCAGGCCTTGCCCAGACTCGGCTGATAGAACCGAAGTTACGTCCCGCTTACTCGCTGGATCGCCCAGTAGAGACCGACTGCCGCGATGGCGAGCGAGGCGGGAATCACGACGCGGTTTCGGTACCAGGGTTTGCGGCGGAACGGAAGCCCGATCAAAAGGAACGCGGTGAGAATCACCGAGAGCTGCCCGAGCTCGACGCCCGCGTTGAAACAGAGAAGGGCAGTCAGGAACTCCGAGCGCGGCAGTCCGAGCTGCGACAGGACTCCCGCGAAACCCATCCCGTGCAGAAGGCCGAACGCGAACACCAGCGCGACCCGCCACGGAGAAAGCCTCGGATGGACGATGTTCTCGACCGCGACGTAGACGATCGAGACCGCAATCAATGGCTCCACGATCCGCGAGGAAAGAGAAAACACGCCGTAGATCGTCAGCGCGAGCGTGATCGTATGAGCCACGGTGAAAGCGGTGACCTGCAGCAGGACCGGCTTGAGCCGGATGCTCAGAAGAAAGATTCCGAGCACGAAGAGAATGTGGTCGGTTCCCTTCGGCAGGATGTGCGTGAAGCCCAGTCCGAGGTACTGGAAAGCGACCTGGCGGCGGCTGGGGGGAACGATCTCCGCCTTCAACACGAAAGGACGGCTCGGCTCTCCGCCCTCGACCCACTGGCGTAGCGGGCTGATTTCGCCTTGGGT
This sequence comes from Thermoanaerobaculia bacterium, assembly GCA_036518075.1. Taxonomy (GTDB): domain Bacteria; phylum Acidobacteriota; class Thermoanaerobaculia; order UBA5066; family Gp7-AA6; genus DATDNV01. Next base: position 11,030 of record DATDNV010000637.1, on the reverse strand, counting down.
CGAGATCGTCAGCAGGTAGGAGCCGAGCTTCAGGCTGTTCACCCAGGTGAATGTCTTTGCGCCTCCCGGGACCTCGCCCGTGAGAGTGAGCACCAGCTCGGCGGCCGCGGGGTCCGGATCGCTCCACTCCGCGTCGGGGCGCACCTCCCTCCCGTCGAAGAGAATCCGGGAGTGGTTGAAAACGTGAGACAGGATCCTTCCCGCGTTCTCATTCGCAACCTCGCGTGAGAGACCCCGAATGGCTCGCTGGACAGGTTGGGCCTCGGCCGAAAACCCCGGCGGCAGGTGCTCGCGGTCGATGATCACCTCGACTCGGTACCTGCCCCCCTTCTCGAAGGTCGCGTGCGTGCGAATCGTGCCGAGCTCGTGGCCGGAAGTCGCCAGAGCGAGACTTGCTCCCAAGAGCGCCAGACCGAGCCGCCGCGCCAGAGAGCTCAAGCGCGGTCAGAGCGCGTAACGGAGCCCGAAGCCGCCACGATCGCCAGCAGAGCGGGCGCGCCGACTCCTCGGAGAAACAGTCCTCGCGGCCGCGCGCCCTTCACGAAGACGGTACGAGACGAAGGGAGACGCGGATTGGCGCTTCACTCCCGAGGCGGCTCTACGGCGCTCCCTCTCCGCGGACAAACCGTTCGAAGAGCGCGACTTCCGTCATGCTTCCGATGACGAGGGGGGAACGCTGATGCAACGTCTCCACTGGGATGTCGAGGATCCTCTCCGTTCCCGTGGATGCGCTGCCGCCCGCCTGCTCGGCCACGAACGCCAGCGGCTGACACTCATAGAGCAGGCGCAGCTTGCCTTTGGGCTTGCCGCTCAGGGAATCGGCCGGATAGTAGTAGACCCCGCCTTCGAGCAGAATCCGATGAAAGTCCCCGACGAGGGATCCGGAGTATCTCGTCGAATAAGGACGGCCCGACTCCGGATCCTTTTCCTTCAGATGCTCGGTGAACGCGCGCACCTCCGGCGTCCAACCGCTCGATCTGCCTTCGTTCACCGCGAAGCCGCGGCCGCGAGCAGGCATCCGCACCGTCTCCCGAGTCAGCAAAAATTCGCCGAGCGAAGGATCCAACGTAAAGAGATGCACGCCGTCACCGCAGGTGTAGACGAGCACCGTCGCGGGACCGAACAGGATGTAGCCGGCGGAAACCTGATCGTGCCCCACGCCTAGAAAGGCGTCCGGGCCGTCCTGTCGCCGCCGGACCGAAAAGATCGTGCCGAGTGTTCCGTTGACATCGATGTTCGACGACCCGTCCATCGGGTCGAAGAAAATCGCGTAGCTGCCCGTGTCCGCGCTGCGGGTGTACAGGAACGGTTCTTCCATCTCTTCCGAAGCCGCGAGCGAGACGAGTCCGCCATAGTCGAAGGTCTCGAGAAGGATCTCGTTCGCCAGAACGTCGAGCTTCTTCTGTTCCTCGCCCTGCACGTTGGTCGTGTGCGCGGAGCCGAGCTCCTTCCGGAGGCCTGCGACCGCCAGCTCGCGGGCAATCTGCTTGCCCGCCAGGCCAAACCGCATCAAGAGCTGAGACAGCTCGCCCGTCGCGGCCGGATGCGCCTGTTCCGACTGAAGAATGAACCGATCGAGAGTGATCAGAGACATCGGTTTCGAAATTCTATTCGCGAATGGGCCTGCAGCGCAGGCGGTCGCTGCGCGACCGGCGCAGTGGAAATTTTCTGACCCGGATTGTTCACGGGCACCCGGCCGGAGCGCGGACAAGCGATTGAGCCACAGTCACTCTACGACAGGAACATGGCATGCGAGCAGAGTACGCGATGTCCGCGACAGAGATTTTTCGTCGAGGCGAGGAAGCGCGGCGACGGCGATGCCAGAGCGCATCGGCGAGGAGCGCTGACGACGCATTCGGCGGAAAAGATCGGAGCGGCGGCCGGAGTCGCTCGTGAACAATGCGGGTTTAGGAGGGCTGAGATCGCCGCCGGAAGAACCGCTCGATCCGGACCGAAGTTGTCGAGATCCATTGGAACTGTCCCGCTAACGGCCATTCTTGACCCACTCCGTCCACGCCGGCTTCGCCTTTCCGTCGACCGCCTGCAGACCCCGGTTCGCGTAGAAGGCCGCCTTGCGCCGTCCGACCGGCGTCGCATCCAGGGGGCCGGCGGCGGGGGGCTCGTCCCGCCACCCGACATAACGCGCGAAGAGCAGACGATGGCCGTCGGCCTCCGACAGAAAGCGGCGGAACCTCCGGATGAACTCCGCCTGGCGTTCGGGGCTCGACCCGTTCTCGCGCGATGAGGAGTAGCTGACCTCCGGGAACGCGACGGGCCGGTCTCTGGCGCGAGAAAGGAGAAGCTTCCAGTCATGATCGAGCGCGTCCGGCGGACGATGCCTGAAGGGACTGGACCGTTCAAACGGCGCGTAGATGAACAGGGAGACCGACGCCGCCTCCTGAAGGGCGGTGGCGATCTCCGGCGCGACGCTCTCGCTCGGCGCCGCGGTGGTGACCCCGACCCGCAGCTGCGGCGCGCCGTTCGCAAGAGCCTCCCGGACGCCTCCCACCAGACGGAGGAAGCTTCCGAGCTCCTCCTTCCTGCCGGCAAAGTAGGCGTCGGCCCCGTAGCCGAGAGACAGCGTCGTCGCGTCGAGAAGGGCCGGCTGCAGAGCGGCGAGAAGCCGGCCGAGCCGGGTCTCGAAACGCTCGTCGTCGAACGCAAGCCGGTCGAGATCGGCGGGAACGTCCCGCCGTCGGCCGGCGACGATCGGAAGGTCCAGATGCACCATTGCGCCCGACTGGCGCAGCAATCGCGCTGAGCGGAGAATTTCTCCCAGGTCGTACTTGCCCGGCTCACGCTCGACGGCAAGCCACGAGAGCGAGAGCGCGAAGACGTTGACGCCCGTCGCGCGAATTTCCCCGAAGACCCGCTGCCGCACATCCGCTGGAGCGGCCGCCTCGAGCTCGACCTCGAGGCCGAGCCCTGTGTGGACGGGAGCGGCGGAGGGCTCCAGAGGCAAGACCGCACGCGCCATGCTCAACCAGGCCATCACGAGCCCGATCCTCTTCACTCCTTCATTATCGACGAGCCGTTAGAATCCGCGTCGCGATCCATCGCACCCGACGCAGGAGGAATCGTGCTCTCGAAGTCCAATTTCCCCAGGCTCCGGTCCGCCGCTTTCTTGGTCCTCCTTCTCCTCGCCCCGCCGGCGCGAGCGGCCAAACGAAGGCTCGAGATCGCGGATCTGACCGCCGACCCGCCGATTGCGGGCCGCAACGTCACCGGCCTCGAGTGGCTCCCGCGAGGCGATGGCTTCTCCTATGTCGTCCGGAAGGGATCGGGAGAGGACAAGACATTCGAGCTCTGGATCGAGGAGGCGGGATCGGGCCGCAAGCGCGTTGCGATTCCCGCCGCAGCCCTGGTGATTGCGGCCGCCGGACCGGGTACGAGCGCCTCCGCGAAACCCGAAAAGCTCTCGCTCGACAACTACCGATGGTCTCCGGATGGACAATCCGTTCTCCTCTCCGGGATCCACGACCTCTGGCTTTACCGGCTGGACGGACGCGGCTTGACTCGGCTCACTCGAAGCGGGGAGGAAGAGGAGTTCCCAACCTTCTCTCCGGACGGCCGGCGAATCGCGTTCGTCCGGGAGCACGATCTCTTCGTCCTCGACGTGGCTTCGGGCCAGGAAACGCGGCTCACCACCGACGGCAGCGAAGCGATCCACAACGGAAGGCTCGACTGGGTGTACGAGGAAGAGCTCGCCGACCGCACCGGCCGAGGGTTCGAGTGGTCGCCCGACGGGATGATGATCGCGTACTTGCGTCTGGACGATTCGCCCGTGGCGCCGTCGCCCATCACCGACTTTCTCACGGCACCCGCCACCGTCTCGTGGCAACGCTTTCCGCTCGCGGGCGGCAAGAACCCGGCGCCGTCCTTTCACGTGATCGGCGTCGACGGTAAGCCGCGAGCGGACGTGCGCCCGAGCAGCGATGGTTACATCGAGCCTTCCTTCTCCTGGACGGCCGATTCCAGGTCCGTCTGCTATCGCTTGACGAACCGGGCGCAGACCCGGCGCGAGGTCCGGCTCCTTTCCGTCTCGAGCGGCTCCTCGCGCCTGCTCTTTGCCGAAGAGGATCCTTACTGGATCAACGCGGACGGAACCCAGCCACCCCGATTCCTTCGCGACGGACGCTATCTCTGGAAGACCGAGAAGAGCGGCTTCGCGCATCTCGCGGTCGGAGACATCTCAGGCGGAGCTCCCGCAGCCATCACATCCGGCAACTGGATGATCGACCAGGTCGTCGGGCTCGACGAGCCGAAAGGAATCGTCTATTTCACGGGAACCAAGGACGACGTGCGGCGCCGGCCGATCTATCGCGTCGCTTTGAACGGGAGTGGATTCTCGAGGCTCACCAGCTCCGCCGGGACACACACGGCGAAGCTCTCGCCCGACGGGCAGTATCTTCTCGACACGCATTCGAGCATTGCGCAGCCGCCACTGGTGTCGCTGCTCGAGGCCTCGGGCCGGAGCGTCCGCGTCGTCGACGCGCCAGAGAATCGGCTGTCGGACTTTGATTTCGGGAAGACGGAGGAGCACGTCGTCACCGCCGCGGATGGGACGAGCCTCATGGCCGTTCTGACGAAGCCCGCCCACTTCGATCCCTCCCGAAAGTACCCGGTGATCGTCTACGTCTATGGAGGCCCTCACGCGCAGGTCGTGAAAGACGCCTGGAACGGGTCGCTCATGGATCAACTGCTCGCGAGCCGCGGATTCCTGGTCTGGAGCCTCGACAACCGCGGCTCCTGGGGACGCGGCCACGCCTGGGAGTCGGTCCTGTCCAAGGAAACCGGAAAGCACGAGCTCGCCGATCAGCTTGCCGGAGTGAGCTACCTGAAAACTCTTCCCTTCGTCGATCCCTCACGCATCGGCATTTGGGGCTGGTCCTACGGCGGATACATGACGCTCTACGCCCTGACGCGGGCGCCGGACGTCTGGAAGTGCGGCGTCGCGGGAGCTCCCGTGACCCACTGGAAGTTCTACGACACGATCTACACCGAGCGATACATGAAGACGCCCCAGGAGAATCCGCAGGGGTACGAGGCTTCGGCGCCCCTCACCAAGGCCGCGGATCTGAAGGCCAAGCTTCTCGTCATCCAGGGGCTCGCCGACGACAACGTCCATCCCCAAAACATGATTGCGTTCCTGGACGCGTTGACCAAAGCGGGCCGGCCTTACCAGCTTCAGATCCAGTCCGGACAGAAGCACGGTTTCAGCGGAAAAGAGTCGCTCGACTTCCGCAACGCCGCGATCGTGAAGTTCTTCGAAGAGAATCTTTAAAGCGTCCACAAGCTCTGCAATTGCTGACAAGGCGGGCGGGTCCTGCCGCCGGCGGCTGTCGGCGCAGGCGATCGCTGCGCGACCGGCGCCGAGAATTTTCTAAACGAGAGCTAAGCCCGTACACGCCATTCCATGGTTTAGAAAAGTTGATTGGCCCGCGCAGCGGGCCGGTTCAGATATTTCCTCCGCACGCGCGCGAGGCCTCTGTCCGGCGTCACCGACAGGCGGCGCGGCAGTCGCTTCGCGACCGGCGCCGCGAAATTTTCTAAACGAGAGGTTGGACGCACTCGAGGGCTCCCGGCTAGAAAAGTTAATTGGCCCGAGCAGCGGGCCGGTGCAGTGGCCTCTCGGACGGCGCACCTGGAGAGATCGTCGCCACACGAACGGGCAACTGCGCCGTCCGAGCGGAGCGGCGGCAGATCGGTTCGGAAGCCTCAAAGGCCGCCGCGTCCGCGCAAGGGAGATGCCCGCGAGACAGCGACAGCGCTGAGAACTCGAACCTTGCAGCTCAGGTCCCTACCAGGACGATCGGCCCGGTCGGCTGGGGCACACCGCCTCTCGGCTCGACGGTGACGGCAAAGTTCTGGGCGGTCGCGATTGCCGAGAGATCCGTCGACTCGAACAGGACGCGCCCCGAAGCATCCGCGTCGAAAACGCCCGCGGGAACCGGCTTGCCCTTGTCGAACACCCAGAGCTCGTACTGCTTGTCGGCCGGCAGCGGCGCGAGGTTACCCGCCAGGAGGATGCCGCGCTTGGCCTTCTCGCTCCAGAAAACCCGAGCGCGGGCTGAAGGCTGCGGGTCCTTGCCGCCGAGCGAGAGGATCTTGACGTCGTCGCTCTCGAGCACCCGCACGCGCAGGTCTCTGCGCGCGAGATCACGCCGCGCGCTGTCGAGGTTCTGAGAGAGCTGCATCGCGCGGCTCCGCAGGTCTTCCCGCTCTCTGCGCAGCTTCATGTCATCCTTGACGAGGACCGCGACCAGCACCGCTGCCGCGAGCCCGATGAGCCAGCGCGGCCACGAGACGATCGCGGGCGCCGCCCCCGTGCGGGAGGGGCCGAGCGAAGCGAGAATCTCGCCGCGCAGGCCGGGCCGCGGCGGGATCGCCGGGGTCTCGGACGCCAGCGCGGTCGCAGCGACGCGGAGCTCCGGCAGCAACCGCTCGCACACGTCGCAGCCTTCCTCGAGATGCCGCGCCAGCGCCTCGGCATCCTCGCCGAGAGGCAGTCCCATGGCCTGCAGAGCGACGAGCTCTTCGAATCTCTCGCTATGAGCCATGGACTCCACCTTGAAGGTACGGACGAATCCGTTCGCGAAGTTTCATCAGTCCCAATCGCACGCGCGTCTTGACGGTTCCCAGGGGAGTCTTTGTCTCCTCGGCGATCTCCTGATGCGTCATGCCGCCGAAATAGGCGAGCTCCAGCACGCGGCGCTGATCCGCGGGCAGCTCCGCGATCGCGGAACGGCAGAGCGCCTCCCACTGACGGCCGGCCGAATCGGCCTCGACGTCCTGCGGACTTGGGTGTTCCGCGATCTCATCGAGTCCACGGACCGTTCCGCGAACGACGGGCCGCCGTGCCCGCACACGGTCGATCGCGCGGCTTCGCGTGACGACCAGGAGCCAGGCCAGCACCGTTCCGCGTGTCGCATCGAACGAAGAAGCGGATCGCCAGACGTAGAGGAAGACCTCCTGGAGCACCTCTTCCGCTTCGCCCGTGTCGCCGAGGATGCGATGGGCCAACCCCATCAGCCTCGCGCCGTATCGGTCATACAGCGCGGCAAGGGCGTCCGCATCGCGCCCTTCGATGCGGGCGACCAGAGCCCGGTCGGTGTCCGGAGGACTCTCCGTCATCCTGTCTGAGCGGCGTGAATCTCGTGCGCGATGCGCCGTCCTCATATCACGCTGTCATCGGAAATCCAATCCGCCGCGGATTCCGTACCGCACTTTGAGGCCCGGGTTCGGCTCCCTCGCGAGGCCGCGCCGAAGGGTCGATACATCCACCGATCTTGAGTCGGAAAGGAGGACTCGATGAAGGTTGTCCGTCCGAAAAACCGCCGAACGATCCTGGGCCTGTCGCTCGGCCTCGCGCTCTTCGCCGCCCTTCTCACGGCGCCGGCAGGCGCTTCGAGCCATCGGGAGGCGCCGGGGATCGCCAAGTATCCGCTCTGGGACAACACGGACGTTTACGCGTTCCGCGACCCGATCGTCACCGACCAGCTGACGATCTTGAGCAACTGGATTCCACTGGAGGATCCGTCCGGCTTCCCGAACTTCTTCCACTTCGACGAAAACGCCTGGTACCAGATTCACATCGACAACGACGGCGATGGCGTCGAGGACATCACGTACCGGTTCATCTTCACGGAGAACGTCCGCAATCCCAACTCGTTCCTGCAATTCCTGGGACCGGTGACGTCCCTGAACGATCCGAACACCAACATCTACTACACGTACACGATCGACAAGATCATCGGACCTGCCGGCAATAACGTTCCGGCCGCCAACATCACGCGTATCGGCTCGGGTCTCATCGAGATTCCGAACAACGCCGGGCCGAAGACGTTCCCGAATGGCTACAGCCAGCAGACGCTGGGCAACGGCGTTTACACGGTCGACGGCAACGTCAAAGTCTTCGCCGGCCCCCGCAGCGACATGTTCTTCGTCGATCTGGGGTGGCTCGGCGACCTGCTGAACTTCCGCCCGGGCACGCTTCCGGGAAACCACGGAGGCGGCGTCAACGGCGTCGCGGGCTTCAACACGCACACGATCGGCCTACAAATTCCTCTGGCCGATGTGACCAAGAACGGTCTGTTTCCATTCGACAGCGCCGATCCCAACTCGATCATCGGGGTCTGGGCGGACACCTGGGTGCCGCAGAGTCGCGTCTACCAGACGAGCGGCGCAAAGCCGACGGTCTCGGGACAGTACGTGCAGGTTTCGAGGCTCGGGTTCCCTTTGATCAACGAGGTCGTCATTCCCTACGGCATGAAGGATCACTGGAATGCGACCGCTCCCAAAGACGACGTGCAGTTCCAAGGCTTTTACCAGGATCCGGAGCTTGCCAAGATCATCAACGCGCTCTACCCGATCGTCACGATTCCTCCCGCGCCACGGAGTGACATGCTCGTCCTCGGCCTGGGCGTGCCGGGACTGACCCAACGGCCCGGTGAAGTCTTCTCCGACGAGCTGCGCATGAACCTGGCGGTCACCCCCACTCCGATCGCGCCGGTCGACATGACCAACCGAATGGGCGTTCTCGGCGGAGACAACGGCGGGTTCCCGAACGGGCGGCGGCCGTGGGACGACATCGTGGACATCGACATTCAGGTCGTCGTGGGAGTGCTCCAACCGGCCTTCAACATCGCGCCCAACAACCAGCTGGGCGACTCCGTGGATGGGCCCGACAAGCCGTTCCTCGCGGGCTTCCCCTATCTGAGAAGCCCGAGCTCGAGCTACACGCATTCGCACGACAACGCACCGGTATTCCTTCATCCCGCGTCGCTAAATCCGGAAGGCCAATAGACCGATCCCTTCTTACCCCGGCTCGGCCGCTCGCCGGGCCGGGGCATTTTTCGGAGTCTCCGTTTTCAGTTTTCAGTTTTCAGTTCTGAGATTCTCGGTTACCTTTAGAACTGACAACCGGTAACTGACAACTCGTCACTCGGAGGATCCATGTCCAACCGCCGCGATCTCTTCCGGACGGCCGCGCGGAGCGGCCTGGCGCTCGGACTCGCCGCCGCGGGCCGACCCCTCTTTGCGCTGCCCGAAAAAGGAAAGTCTTCGGGCGTCTTTGACGACATCATTTTGATGAACACCGCTCTCGACATCGAGCACCAGGCGATCTGGGCCTATGGACTGGCCGGTAAGAGCGGGCTTCTCTCGGCAAAGGCCAAAGAGGTCGGGCTCGCCTTTCAGGGCAGCCACGAAATCCACCGGGATCTACTGGCCGACGCGGTGAAGAACAAGGGCGGAACGCCCTCGGAGCCCAAGAAGGAATACACCTTCGGGGTTCCGTTGAACAATGAGAAGGACGTTCTGGAGCTCGCGTTCAAGCTCGAGGTCGGCGCCGCGCGCGTCTATCTCTTCGTCGTCGACCGCTTCCAGGATCGGGCTCTCTCGGGCTCCGCCAGCAAGATCCTTTCCGACGAGGTCCTCCACGCCACGATACTGCGGTCAGTTTTAGGGCGGGAGCCCGTACCGACATTCCGCCTAATCGAGAGCTAGGTGAAGGTCCAGGGTCTAAGGTCTATACCAGATCTGATATAACCTTCGTCAACCTTGGACTTTGGACTTTAGACCTCAAACTACTTTCCCGGCGTCCTCCGGAATCTTCGCCGGTCCTCCCTTCAAGTCTTCCCGGATGATGAGGTCGAGAAAGAGCTCGCGAACGCCTTCCTTGCCGCCGCGGCGGAACGCGGCCTTCACCTCGCGAGGCTTCAGCGCGATTCCCGTCATCGTCTTCAGGTACTGGCAGAAGACATAAACACGAGACCGAAACGAGACGACCAGCAGCAATACGAGAATGACGACGGCGCCAAGCATCGCCAGAGCCACAGAGGCATGGAGCCCGAGAAACGTCTTCATTGAGATTGCTGCCCAAAAGAGTAGCAGAACCCCGATCGGTCACAAGCCGGCCAGGATCTCTCGAGCGACTTCCTGGGGAGAGCGTTTGTCCCGATCGACCTGACGATTCCACGAGCGCATCGTCTGTGCGCTCAGCCGCCCCGCGAGCCGATCGAGCGCTCTTCGGACCGCCGGCGTGCGCTCTTCCCGCTTCCCCGAGACGACGAACGCGGCCTCGTAGGGAGGAAAATAGTGGCGATCGTCTTCGAGTACGACGCCCCCGATCGCGTCGATGAGACCGTCCGTCGAATTGCCCGCGATCAGGTCCACCTTGCCGGAAGAGAGCGCGGGATAGAGGAGCCCCAGATCCATCTCCGCCGGCTGCCGCGCGAAATGCAGATCGTACGCGCGAACGAGACCTTTGAAGCCATCCTCCCGCTCGATGAACTCGTACCCGAATCCGGGCCGGAGGTTCTCCGCGTGAGGCGCGAGATCCGAGATCGATCGGATTCCGAGGCGCCGGGCATCGTCCCCGCGCATGATGAGCGCGAACGTGTTTTCGAACCCGAGAGGGGGCGACCAGACGAGACCCCAACGCTTCAGGTACTCCTGCGCGACTTCGCGGCGAACGAGAGCCGGATCGGAGACCGGCTTGCGGGTCAGAATCGCGGTGAAGGCGGTGCCGGTGTACTCGGGGTAGAGATCGAGGTCGCCCGCGATCATGGCCCGGTGACAGATGAAAGTGCCTCCGAGATTGAGGCGGCGGTCGACTTTGAGCCCTTCGTGCTCGAGCGCCTGTGCGGCAACTTCTGCCAGCAGCACGCTCTCGGAAAAATTCTTCGAGCCGACGCGGATCGGGCGATCCGCGGCCCGGCAGGCGAACAGACCCGCCGCCAGTGCGTGAAGAATGAGCTTCGCCCTCACGCGCGCTCCCGGGTCCCGCGCCGCGACCAGCGCCGTTCCAGCAGCGAGAAAAGCCCGTCGGCGGCAAGCGCGAGGCAGGCTGCGGGAACGGCGCCCGACAGGATCAAACGATTGTCGACGATTGCAATCCCGCGATAGATCAGAACTCCGAGACCTCCCGCGCCAATTGCGGCCGCGATCGTCGCCAGACCGATCGACCAGACCGTCGCGATTCGCACTCCAGCCAGGATCACGGGCAGCGCGAGAGGCAATTCGACCCA
>DATDNV010000636.1:0-9685 GCA_036518075.1 Thermoanaerobaculia bacterium | reverse complement strand
ACTTCATCGAGTCAACCTCCGACGATCGGACTGATCGTCCAAGGCTATCGCGGTATCGGTCGACGACATCGGCCGACATCGGTGCTCCTTTTTGGTTCGAAGACCGCCCACTGCGTGCCCTCCTCAATGGAGTGTTCGATGAAGATCGTGAAGCGTCGGAAGTGCACCTACTTCCAGCCGCTGATATTGCCCGGAGATGGACTCAGCCTAGGAGGCAAAGAGGACCTCGGCGTGATCGACTCTGGCGGCGGGAGAGACGGCCAGTACGAATTCCTCGAGATCGCCGAGGTGTCTCCGGAGGCTCTCCTCCGGGATGCCGGCCGGCGCGTAGACGGTGTACAGGACTCGTTTTGTCGAGGGCGTGAATCGGCTGTCAATCGCATTTCACCTCCAGGATATTTTCGCCAGGCCGAACAAGTGCGGTTCATCGACGAGGACAAGCGCATGTTCTCCAGCGCGAGTTCCCCGCCGCGCCAGGCGTCAAACCTGATACTTACCGGAAATCAGTCCCCTTGTTGGTACCACTGGAATCGAGAGCCGTTCCAATAGAGCAAGGCACTCGCCGTTTCCGACCAGACTACCTCGATGGCATCGCCGCGAAGCGTCGGAGGAGATCCCTCCCCAACGCCGCGCTGCACGGGCGCTCTGGGATAGATCATCCAGGCGTCGAAATTCAGATTGCGCACATCGTTCAACGGCCGACCGGCGCCCAGAACAATCGGCTTTGCTCCGCCGGCTCTGCATATCAGGATGCCGTTCTCCTCGCCTCTGGCGACCAGGACGGCGTAGTCCGTCCTCCCGTCGCCATCGAAATCGCCGTGGAGATAAAAAGGGTTGAGCCGTGTCGCGATTCGATATTCACTCCCCAGGGCGGTGATACATCGCGCGACCTCGCCGGGAAACCCGTGTGCGAACTGCATCGTCAGCGTCAGCGTGGAGCCGATCGGCCGGCCGTCACAGAGCGCAGGACGGAAGCGCCAGCTCTGGAGTGTCTGCAGCGCCACGATTGAGTAGTCTTCGCCGGGGCTCGTGATCACCTGTGGATCGGTGATCGACCCCTCATTGCCAATGCGTACTTCGAGCGTCACTGCGCTGTCTTTGTGCGTGTCCCAGAAGCCGGGTGGTACCTGCGGACCCGGCTGATGGAACGCGACCGGATTGACAAATTCCTTGCATGGGCTGGGATGGCGGGCGCAGGCCACGGCAATGAGAAGGGGGAACATGAGCATCTTCTTGCTGCCGAGTGGGTGGGGCCTCGGCTGCGATCGAGCGAAGCGAGTTCGCTGCAAGACCATCCTCAGCGGTTAGGAAACGCTGGAGCTGGCGGCGGTATCTTGCCGTCCCGACACATCTCGCATCCGGACGCCTGAGTTAGAAGAATCGACGAAGATAGGCCGCCGCCTCATCGGAGATGCCCACGATCTTGTTCGTCGCTTGCCGATAGAACTTGAAGTTGAGCTCCGTCTCGGGACGGCCGTCGCTCCAGTTGGAAAACGGCTTGAGCTCCTTCCTCCCCAGGCGCCGCTTCGCGGGCGCGGTGCGTTTGACGGTGATGCTCACTCGCGGCGTTTGCCGGGCAATTCCTCTCTTTCTCGCGATCGCTTTGGCCGAGGTGACGACGCCGCTCGCGATCAGGCCTGGTCCGCCTTCGTTCTCACTCGCAAAGACGAAGATCGCGTCGCCCCGCGCAATTCGTTTGCCGCCATACATCGTCTTCTGCCTGCCAAAAGCGAACGTCTGTGCCCGCAGATCGCCAACTTCAGCCTTGATCGCGAACGTCATGGCGTCGTTGATTCGCTATCGTCTAACGGCGAGTGAGGCGGACGCGGCCGAACGGCGCGCGCGTGCCGTCCTTGCGGACGTTGTCGAGCTCCCAGGTCCATGCCCGGGCGCCCGCGTCGTAGGAGAAGGTGTTGCTGAAAGAAATCGTTCCGTCGGGATCACGGAACAGGAAGGGTATGGAGTTGCCGCTTCGCTTGCCGCGGCCGAAAGCGGAAGTCGTGAGCCCGCCGCCGCCCGTTGAGTCCAGCCACAAGCACTGGTATTCGGCCGTGGCCGGGTCGATTCCGATGAGAATGACTGCTTCGTATTGCGGCTTGCCCTTGTCGCCGGTTTCACGCGACCGCTCATGTAGCTGGAGGTAGCGCCCGTCGAGTATCCACGCAGCCGTGACGTCGTGAGTGGTGGACTTGCCTTTCAGAGCGCCCCGAAGGACCCAAGAACCATCCAGGCGTTCGAGAAGGGCGTCGTCCGCGGAGGTCTGTGCGACGAGGGAGCGCGCGGGAAGACACAGGACGAGAAAGAGAAACAAGAGCTGGCGCGCTGCGAGAAGCACGTGTATGGATGCGGCGCGGCAGAGAGATGCGGACGGCCGGACGGCTTGCGCCTCCGCGGCGCGGTCGAGCGCGTTCGCTGCACTGGGTTGTTGGGTCGTCCGAGCGAGCAGCCTCACGGCTTCTTGTTTTTCTCGTCCCAAATCATCGGCTCCCATAGCTCGACCTTATTCCCGTCAGGATCGATGACCCATGCGAACTTTCCGTTTTCGTGTGACTCGGGGCCGCTGAAGATTTCGACTCCGGCCTTCCGGAGCTGGTTGATCAATTCGTCCAGATCGTCTACTCGATAATTGATCATGAAAGGAGAATCGCTCGGACTGAACCAGCGGCTCTCCTTCTTGGCGACCTGCCATACGGTGAGGCCCTTGTCTTCCGCCTTATCGTCGGGCCACCTCAGAATGGCGCCACCGAACTGCTCGAGGGGCATGCCGAGGTGTTTCTGATACCAGGCTGCAAGCGCGGAGCTGTCGTTCCTGCTCTTGAAAAAAACGCCGCCAATTCCAGTGACCTTCGCCATCGTTTGTATCTCCTCAGGAATCGCCTCTGTCCACACCGCCTGAGGGGCGGCGCCAATTCCAACGCAAGCGTCTCGCAACCTTCGGGCATGGTCATCACTGCTCGACAAAACCGCCCTTCGAGTCGGAGTCGTCCTCGCTGTCATCGAACTCCGGCTCGAATACGGTCAGCTCCTCCTTCTCCGCGACCAGGCCCGAAGGCTTCTTGGGTATCAGCTCGCTGTAGACCTCCGCGCCGTCGCGAAGGTCCAGAGCGCCAATCTCGGTCAGGTCAGCCAGGCCTAGGAACTCCATGGATACGACCTTCGAATCATCGTCCGTGTAGGTGTCTACGGCCTCCTCTCCGAGCTCGAGCGCTCGTGTGTACGCGGCCTCGGCGTCCACGCCCGAGACCAGGCGGTAGAGCTTGTCGCCCATTCGATCCTCGTCCAGCTCGCCGTCGACAAAGGATCCGCGCACCATCACCGCCATGAACCAGCGTGAGGTCATTTCGTACTCCGAGACAGCCGCTCGACGCCTGGGCTTGGCCGCGAGAGCAGGGGAGCGAAGCAGGTCTCTCGCGGCCGCATATGTCTACTAGAGGCCGGTTCGATCTGACGCAAGACTGACTCGGTCGCCAACACGAATCCTGCCGCTTCGGAACGCCGTTGCATACACGCCTGCGTAGTTCCCGTTGAGGCGAACGACCGTCTTTTGAATGCGGCCATCCTGTTTTGCGGTATCGGGATCGAGGTTGACCATCATACAGCGCTCATCGCGCATCACAACGTTCACCGCCGGTCCCGGATCGCTGTCGCCGAAGACCAGCGTGCCCCCAACCCAGCCATCTTCGAGAAACGGATCTGCGCGCTCGGTCTCGACGAAGACGTTGGCTCGGAAGCGCCGACGGTCGAGATCGAGCCCGGCCTCGCGGCCGACGTACGCAATCGTCGAGAGTGCGATCACGGAGATGGCCGCCTCGTCGAAAATCCCGCTCCGGAGCTTCATCAGCTCGACGTCGCTTCCAAAACGCCCGGCGATCTCTGCTCTCAGCTCCGCGCTTCCCAGCTCGACCCGCGATCCGGCCGGTGTTCGCACGTGAGTCGGAAGCGGTTCGCCGCTGCTCTCATCGAGTCCGTCGGGGTGGTAGAGGACGAGCTCCCGCAGACGGCTCGCCGTGAGCCACGGAAATCCGCTGTGATCTCCCGCGCGCCGGAAGGCGAACCGCCGGTCACCGTCGAGCCCATGCCACCCAAGAAGCGCCGATTCCGTTGGACTGCCGGCCATCGACTTGACCGGATATCGCACGATTTCAGCGACACGCCCGACTCGAATCATTGGTGATGTCGCCACGTGTTACTTCTCGGCACAGGCTCGAGTGGCCGCTAACTTCGAATACTTGTTCACGAGACGCCAGAGACTCCAAGTTTCGCGAGTCGGCTGCACAGGCATGTCAGGCGGCTCTCTCCTTGGTGAGCCCGAAGAAGTCTCTCACCTCGCGTGAAGCGAGATACCAGAGAATCAGGGCAACGATTGGAACTCCAATTACGGCGCGCGGCTCGATGCCCAGGGCTGAGTTGACGACGTCGCCTGCAAGGTTGATAAGCAGCCCCCCCGCGCCAAGTCGATATCCCCAGCGCTTACCGGCAAAGAATCCGTACGCGCACGATACGCAAGCGAGACAGACCACGCCGAGGAGCAGAAAGGCCCACATGCCCATGCGCGAGAAGGATTCGCGAGCGCGCGGGTTCAGCCTCCACATCGGCTCGAGAACTCCTCCCGGAGAAAGCAGCGAGACCGCGGAGAGTCCGCTGACCAATGCGCCGAAGGCAAACAAACATGCGAGCGCCGTCACACCGGCCGGCCGCTCAGGATGCTCGTGCGGTTGAACCACAAACACCTGATGTTCGGGCACCGAGGGGCCAGCGGATCACTTCAGCTCCACGATTAAGACGTGCGTCTCAGACGAGCCGACGTTTTCGCCAATATGCGATTGGGCCTTGCCCCAGGCCACTTCTCCCGGACGAACCTCACGCACCGCTTCGCGGCCATCCGAAAGCACGAACTTCCGCTTGAAAGCGCTGAGCGCGCAAAGCACGTAATCCGGATGGTAGTGGGGAGTGGTCCGCTGACCGGGAGAATCGCGGTATTCAAGGACCCTGACCCTCTCGTTCTCGAGGATCACTCGATACTTATCGCCGTCCGTAACGACCGGATCGCGGGAAGAGTCCCGAAGTAGCTCCACTTCAGATTTCACGATGTTGCTCATGGTCTCTCCGTTCCAATGAACAGCGTTCACAGATCAGCGGGCACCTGCTCTCAGAATGACCGCCATGTAGAGAAGCGAGCCTGAGCTTACTCTTGCCGGATGATGTCGACCGAGATCTCCACCGCCGGAACCGTTCCTCTGTTCTCGAGCCAGTGTGTGGTGTTCCGATCCTCGGGCCAGCCCACTCCCGGCCCATAGTCCTTGGCGACTCCATTTCGATGGTCAGTGATCGTTCCCTGCAGGACGTAGACGATGCCTGGTCTGCCCTTATGGTCGTGAATCGGGCCGAAGACGCCTCCAGGTGCCATGGTCACCATGCGCATTCGAAGTTGGCGGCCCGCCATCCCCTCGATCTCAGGGCCAAGGTCAACGGTTGCAAGTAAATTCACCGTAACACCCTTCGTCTCATGCGAAAACTGTTCGTTGCTCATCGCTCTCTCCTCTCCTGCTTCCAGGGCCTGACGGCTTGCGGCTCCGCGACGCGGCGTTCGAGTGACTTGGAAATGGAGGTCACCGCCTCTTTCAGTTCCGAGTCCTCAGCATCGGTTGCGAGTTTGACTAAACGGACTCTCACCTCTTGCTGGGTGCCAGTTGGTATATACGAGTAGAGGTCGGGAAGGTGCTTCGCGAGAGCCTGAGCGAGGCGCACACGCGGTGGAACCCGATAGAGCGCCGATTCCGTGAGGGTGGTGAGAGCGCCCGAGACCACGTTAGCCATACCTTGCCGGACCTGAGCAAAGCCTTCCGTGCGAGCCGGGGTCGAACGTTCCGCCGGTGGCAGCGTCTGAAGGAACTCATCCAACAGCTGGCAGGTAGATACCGCCTGGCGGAGCAAGGTAGCCATGAGGTCGACGAGCTCGTCGTCGAAGGTGGCTGCGGGCGTGGTGGGTCCGGCGTAGACGGAGAGGATCTTTCCCGTCGCGTCAAACTCGGCAAGCGACTGACGAAGGCGCAGCCCGACAGGAAGGGACGTTGAATGCGCAATATCGAGGTTTGAATCGGACACCATGCAGGCGAACACGTCCTTCGAGCGGGGACTGAAGCGCCTGGGCAACGAGTACGCATCCTCATTGCCTAACGCTTGGAGAACCGCCAGCGCTCGGCCGTAGTCATCCCCGCCCCAGTCGCGATCGGGAGCAGGAAGCCCCTTTGAGATGTACGCGGCCGTATCGAGCGATCTGTCGGGGGCGGGAACGGGCGAACCGGACCGGATGCTCGAGCTGCGACCAGCGCTCGTTAGGAACACGGTTAACAAAAGGCAGACCGCTCGTTTCATGTTGAGCCCTGTGTTCATTTCTTCATGGTAGCGGTGAAGAATCAAGAGCGGCCCGGCAGTGAGACGTCCGGGCTGGCGCCGCGTGTGGCGCCCGCCGATGCGGCGACGACGCATAACACCGCGATCCACTGCGTCCAACGCAGCGACTCCCGGAGAACGGCGAGGCCGATGAGGGCCGCCATCGCCGGTTCGAGGCTCATCAGGATGCCGAACACGCGCGGCGGAATCTTGCGTAGCGCTTCGAGATCCACCGTGTACGGGATCACCGACGACAGCAGCGCAACGCCGAGCCCTTCGACCAGGACGCGCGGCTGAATCAGCGCCGTTCCGCAGTCGGCCACGCCGACTGGCACAGCCACCAGTGCTGCGACGGCCATTCCCAGAGCCAGACCATTGCCTTGCGTGGTGTGGCGGCCCAAGGCCGCGCCGACCAGGATGTACAAACCCCAGCACGTCCCTGCGGCGAGGGCGAACAGAAAACCGACGAGGTTGAGATCGCCGCGTCCCTCCATCAGCAGGACCACACCGCCCGCCGCGAGCAACGCCCAGAAAGCGTCCAGCCATCGCCTCGATCCGGCCAGGGCCACCGCCAGCGGCCCGAGGAACTCGATGGTTACCGCGATCCCCAGCGGGATCCGGGCCAGCGCCAGGTAGAAGAAGTTGTTCATCAAGCTGAGAATCACGCCGTAGCTGAGCACGACCGTCCACGTTCGACCATTCAGGCGCAGTGATGGCCGCCACAACAGAATCAGCACCGCCGCCGCGAAGAACAGCCGCAACGCGACTGTTCCGAAGCTGCCCACTGCCCCGAACAGGTGCTTGGCCAATGCCGAGCCCAGCTGAACGCTGACGATGCCGAGCAGCACAAGTGCCGTTGGGGGGATCGCGCTGAAGGTACGTCCCGCCATCGAGGTAGGGGAGGATTGAGTGGACGGGCTGCCTTTGATCCTGTCGACGTTCATGGGCGTGCGACGCAGCGTGCCTCCATGGTCAGCGCCGCGCCCAAGCCCGAGGATCTAGCCGAACTACGCGAGCTGCTGCGTATGGCTGGCGTGGCCACGGTCGGCGAGGGCGGCCACACGTGGATTATCGCCGATCTTCGTCAACGACGGTCCGCTCACGCAGCCCGCGCCGTCCGCGGCCGGTGGGCTCAGCTGCCTACCGCGAGTGGACCCGCGCTGCATGCCATTACGCCGCTCCTGACCCAGGTGATCGTTCTTTGCATTCGAGCACGATCTTTCCGATCACGCCTCCCTTCCCAAGGAGCTCCTGCGCACGTCTTGCTTCGACAAGAGGGAATCGCTGCGCGATGACCGGCTTGATCTTTCGCTCTTGAAGGAGGGCGAGCAGAGTGGTCAGGTCCTGCCGAAACATATCTGGCTTCAACCGTTTGAACGTCTGGATGCTGTAGGGGACGATCCGTTTCCGGCCGGGGAGGAGCCAGCCGCCAGCGATGTACAACGCATAGATCGGGACTCCATGAAGGCGATTACGATGGCCTCTGCTGCCCAAACCCAGTCCCTCGCCGCGTAGCGAGGTTGTATTGCCGTAACCGACCACCCTTCCCCCCGGACGGAGGGCCTCGCGGGAATGCCAAAGGTGTGCGCCACCGATGGGATCGAAGACGGCATCCACACCATCCTTGGTGAGGCGGCGAATTTCCTTTGCGTAATCCTGATTCTGGTAATCGATTGGGACACCGCCCAGCTCGGACACCGCCTGGGCTCCTCGCGACGAGCAGGTACCGTACATCTCCAGTCCGGCAACGCGCCCCAGCTGCAGGAGTGCCGTCCCGACACCTCCCGACGCGCCATGAAACAACACGCGCTGGCCGGGTTCGACCTTGGCGGAGCGATGCAGCATCTGATACGCCGTGATGTAGTTCAGAATGACGCTGACGGCCTCGGCGGCGTCCAACCCAGCTGGCACCGGAACCAGCTCGCGCTGGGGCAGGCAGACGAACTCCGCGTACGCACCATGTATGGGCATCGAGGCAACGATCTGGCCCGCTTCGATTCCGGAGACACCGTCGCCGAGCCGATCCACAGCGCCGACCAGGTCCCACCCTGGCGTATAGGGCACCCGGGGCGTTTCGGGATGGATGCCCTCGCGCGCCATTATGTCGGGCATGGAGACGCCCGCGGCCAGCACTCTCACTCGCACTTCGCCGGCCTTCGGCTCGGGGCGTTCTTCATCAATCACCTGAAGTGCGTCGGGCCCTCCGTAGCGAGTAACGATGACGCGCGTGTGTCTCACGGACGGCTTCCTCGCGTGCAGAGTCTTCGCCTTGCGCGGCCTCGCTGCGGCTTAGGCGCCGACTTATCGCAACGCATCGCTGCTAATTCCAGATGACTCGGCTTTGTTCCAGGAACCATCCTCTTGACGCTGATACAGGTAGAGGCAGTTGCCGTTCTTCTTCGGGTGAGCGGCGCCTAACGGCTTGCGCCTCAGCGGCGAGTCCATGCGCGCCCGCTGCAGCCGCGGGCTAGGTGGCGCCCAGACGCCGTTGCTTCTGCTGGATATACCAGGAGAAATACCCGTGATAGCGCTCCTGCAGGTCGGGCCGCCTCCAGTCTTTCCCGGTCACAACGCCGCGACAAGCGTGTGCGCCACACCGGCATGTCATCGAGCTATCGTCATCGTCTGTCATAGCCCAATCGTGCGTAAGCTCTTCACCCTCGGCGATATCGCGGAGAGCGACGAACACGACCTGACCGGCAACTCCGATATTCGGATCGCACGAGTGATTGCTGAAGATCATCGACCCATCGCGTTGGTCCTCCGAGGTCGGGCAGATAAAGAGGTCATCAGCGATCTGAATCTCGGCGGCACCAAGCCGCGGCTGAAGCTGAAGAAGGCGGCTCCGATTGATGATGCACCCGCCCTTGACGGCCACGATCTCACCAGAGGCGATTGGGGTGGACGCGAACAACCCGCGACCGTGAATCGGGCTCTCTCGTACGGTCGTCTTGGGCGAACGGTATGACTGTGGATCCATGAGAAGAGCTTACGACGAGAAGCGAAAATACGCAGCCCAACTCACGCAGTGCGTTCCGTGGATAACCACATCACTTGACCTTTCGGAGATCAATCTTCCGCACTACAGCCTTGGACGGAAGCAAGGTCAAGGTGCCCGTCAGGATCGCGCCATTCACCGTGAGTCGCCAGACGGCATGAACCCGGGGAGTATCGATCTCCGAAGTCCAACTGCCGCTCTTCGCGTCGTGTGTGAACTCGAGATTGCCCATGGGCACACGCTTCCCGTCCACGACTTTGTCGGCTTTGGCTGTCACCGTGTTTGGCTTCCCGC
>DATDNV010000635.1:0-11671 GCA_036518075.1 Thermoanaerobaculia bacterium | reverse complement strand
AGAGCAGGGTCCCGGGCGGACGGACCTTGCGTGCGGCGGTCCGCGCGACCTCGATCAGGAGAAGCAGGTGGGCGTCGACGTCGCGGCGCGCCTTCTCGACTTCGAATTCCGCCAGAGGCGCGTAGTAGGGTCCGGGCCCGGTAACCAGGACATGGTCGATCTGCCCGGGCAGCTCGTCGAAGAACTCCCGGAGCCGCCCGAAGTCGGTGGCGTCGAACGCCGCGGTGCGAGAGCCGAGCTCGTCGCCGACGCGCTTCAACCGATTGGCGTCGCGCGCCGTCACGATGACCTCCGCCCCCTGGGCGCGGGCGAGCCGCGCTGTCTCGAGCCCGATGCCCGAAGTGCCGCCGATCACGACGACGGTTTGTCCCCCGAGCGCCTTCATGTGTTGCTTCTTTGGGACGCCTGACTAGCGCAGCGACTTGAACGCCGCGCGCAATTCCGCCGCGAAGAGCTCCGGCTGCTCCCATGCCGCGAAGTGGCCGCCCCTGTCGACTTCGTGAAAGTAGACCAGGTTCTTGTAGGCGCGCCGCGCCCAGCTCTCCGGGGCTCGATAGACGTCGTCCGGAAACACCGTGATGGCCACCGGCATCGAGATCTCGGACGTCTTCTGCGCGGCCGCGACGATGACGCTGCCTCGCGGGCCGTTCTCCCAATACAGCCGGCCCGCCGACGCCGCGGTGTTCGTGAGCCAGTACAGCGTGATGTTGTCCAGCACATCGTCTTTCGTCGGCGACTGATTCGGGTCCGCTCCGTAAGACCAATGCGCGAAACCGGGATGCACGAGAACCCATGCCGCGAGGCCGGCAGGCGAGTCGGTCGCGCCGTAGCCGACGGTCTGAGGCCGCGCGGTCAATATCGTGAAGTAGGCCGAATTCCCGCCCTTGTTGTACGCCATGAGCGACTCGATCACCGCGCGTTCCTTGTCGGTGAGTCCCGGGGGTAGAGGCCCGCCGGCAAGCGCCGGGGCCACCTCGGGCGGGATTGTCGCCGGCAAATTGATGTGGATGCCGGCCAATCCTTCCGCACCCTGGCGCGCCATCGCGCTGGAGATCGGGGTACCCCAGTCGCCGCCTTGCGCGACATAGTGTGTGTATCCGAGGCGCTTCATGAGCTCTGCCCACGCTCGCGCGATGTGGTCAGGGTCCCAGCCGGTGCCGGTGGGTTTGCCGGAGAAGCCGTAGCCGGGTATGGACGGGATCACGACGTCAAACGCCTCCTCCGCGCTTCCACCGTGCGCCGTCGGGTCCGTCAGCGGGCCGATGATCTTGAGCTGCTCGATGATCGATCCCGGCCAACCGTGCGTGACGATGACTGGAAGCGCGTTCTTGTGCCGGGAGCGGACGTGGATGAAATGAATGTCGACGCCGTCGATCGTCGTCATGAACTGCGGCAGGGCATTGAGCTTCGCCTCGACCTTCCGCCAGTCGTAGCCCGTTCCCCAATAGCCCACGAGCTCGTGGAGCTTCGCGAGCTGCGCGCCCTGTGACGCATCCGCGACGGTCTCTTTGTCCGGCCACCGCGTCGCCGCGATGCGCCGGCGCAGGTCGTCGAGATCCGCCTGCGGAACATGGATCCGAAACGGACGGATCTTGGCTTCTTGACTTGGCGTCACGCTCTGACCAAAACCGAGAGCGGCGAGGAAAGCGCCCGCCACCGCCAGGACGCGTCCCAGATGTCGTGTCATAGTTGGTTCCTCCCCATCGTCAGTCGTGGGAATCGACCGGAGGCTGCGCCCGGTCTCGTGGTGCGCCGCCTCCCGAGCGCCACGAACGACGAGCGATTAGCGCAAAGACTTGAACGCTGCGCGAATGTCGGGGACGAGAAGCCCCGGCTGTTCCCATGCCGCGAAGTGGCCGCCCTTGTCGTGCCTCTTGTAGTAGATGAGCTTGGGGTACGCGTGCTCCGCCCAGCTCCGGGAGGGTGCGTCGATATCGTCCGGGAAGGAGCTCACGGCCGCGGGGATAGCGACATTCTTTGGAGCGAAGAAGGCGAGTTTGTTTTCCCAATACAGACGCGCCGAAGAGACGGCCGTGTTCGTCAACCAGTAGAGCGTGATGTTGTCGAGGATGTCGTCTCGCGACAGGCCCTCAGACTTCCCGTCGAAGACGCGAGTGATGAGCTCGTAACTCCAGATGTCGTGGTCGATGATCCATGCAGCGAGACCGACGGGTGAATCCGCAATTCCGTACAGAGTCTGTGGACGGTTGCCCATCTCCAGGGCGTAGCCCAGGCCGTGCTTGTAGAAAAAGGCAAGGTGCTCGTAGGCATGTTTTTCATCGGCGGAGAGGCCGGAGGGCTCCGGTGCACCGGTAAACGCCGCCTTGTCGATGTCGGGGGGGACCGCGCCCGCCATGTTGGTGTGGATGCCGACCAGCTCCGGAGGCGCCTGGACCCCCATCTGATCGGTGATGACAGCACCCCAGTCGCCGCCTTGCGCCACGAACTTCGTGTATCCGAGGCGTTTCATCAGTTCTGCCCACGCGCGCGCGATCCGCTCGGGTCCCCAGCCGGGAGTGGCCGGCTTGCCTGAGAATCCATAGCCCGGCATCGACGGGATCACCAGGTGGAACGCGTCCGAGGCGCTCGCTTCGTGCTCGGTGGGGTTGGTCAGGGGATCGACGATCTTCAGCTGTTCGACAACCGAGCCGGGCCACCCGTGAGTGACGATCATCGGCAGCGCATGCTCGTGTTTCGAGCGAACGTGTATGAAATGAATGTCGAGCCCGTCGATCTCGGTGATGAAGTGCGGGAGCGCGTTCAGTCTCGCCTCGCACTTGCGCCAGTCGTAATCGGTCGCCCAGTAGCGCGCGAGTGCCTGAACCGTCGCGAGCTGCACGCCCTGCGACGGATCGGCGACGGTCTCCCTCTCGGGCCAGCGCGTGGCCGCGATTCGGCGGCGGAGCTCGGTCAGGTCGGAGTCGGGAAAGTTGACCCGGAATGGGCGGATCGAGTGTGCGGACTTGCGAAGCTCGGGCCGCTCCGTCTGTTGCCTTTGCAGTTCCGTCATATGGGTCTCCCTTTCGATCGACATGAGAGCAAAGGCCGGGCAGAACGATCTATTGCCCAAAAGTATCGGTCGGGCTGCCCAAAGGTGCAGTGGGTGCGACCCGAATCAAGCGGAGGGCTAGATCAGCTCCGACATGTCGCGCCGGTAGACACGCAATGGGCCAAGAGCAACCGTCGCTGAGCGCTAACAGCTCATATATTTTTTCTGGCCAAGGCATTGCGAGCAACGAGGTCTACTATCGCCGCGAGCGGGCAGGCTACCTGTCCGAGATTCGGATTCTCTCAGTCTCGCGTGAGGAGAAACGCGCCGGCCATGGCTCCCGCCGCGCAGATGCTGACGAGGCCGCGGCGAGCCTTTCGGCGTGCCATCTCGTAGGCAAGCGTCGTCAAGATCCGTCCGCCGGTCGCGGCCCAGGGATGTCCCACGGCCACAGAGCTGCCGTTGACGTTGACCTTCGCCCAGTCCACCGAATCGGTCGAGGCCGCCTTCCAGCCTTTCTCCCACGCCGCCACGTTCGCGAGCACCTGAGCGGCAAACGCTTCATGAATCTCGATGAGATCGACGTCGGCGAGCCGAACGCCCGTTCGTTTGAGAAGATTTGGGACGGCGATGGCCGGAGCCATGAGGAGACCTTCGTTCGGATGGATCGCCGCGTATTCCATCCGCTCGATGAAGGCGAGCGGCTCGCGTCTCTCGGCTCGGGCGCGCTCCTCGCTCATCAAGAGGAGAGCGGACGCGCCGTCGGTGACCGGCGAGGCGTTGCCGGCCGTGATCGTGCCGTCGGGGCCGAACGCTGGAGGAAGAGCCGCAAGTCTCTCGAGCGAAGTATCCGCGCGTGGGCCTGTGTCGTGCTCGACACCCAGTAAGGGAACGATCTCGCAGGCGAGCTTTTCTCGCGCCGCGATCGCGTTTCGATGGCTCGCGAGGGCGATCTCGTCCTGGCGCTGCCGTGGGATCTTCCATTCTCGGATCGTGATCTCCATGTGCTCGCCCATCGATAGCCCGGTCGTCGGCTCACGGAACGTGGCCGGATCGGCTCCCGAGAGCCACTCCGCGCCGCCTGCGATCCCGCACTCGATTCGCCCCCGCGCGATCGCGTCCGCGATGATCGTCGTCGAGCGCAGTCCACTGATGCAGTAGGAGGAAACGGTCTGTGCTTCGATCCGGGCGGGAAGCCCGCTCTCGAGCACGATCTCTCGGGCCAGGTTCGGCTTGCCCTTCTCCGGCACCACCACACCGAACGCCAGCGCTTCGACTCCTGTCGGGTCGACCTTGTGCCTTTCGAGCAGCCCGCCGACCGCGTGCTTCGCGAGCGCCAGCGGGCCCAACGAGGCGAATGCTTTTCCAGCCTTGACGAAGGGTGTGCGCGCGCCCGCGACAATGGCGACTCGTTTTTCAGCCATGGGTTTCACTCCAGGAGCTCGACCTCATCGCCAATAAATACGCCGGTTGGCGGCCTTCGAGTTCAGGTGGCTCGCCAGTCATCTGTAGGCAGCGATCCAGGCGCGGCAGATCCGGCGATGCATGGCCAAGTACAAGATCCACCGGAACGGCTCGATTCCATCAGGTACGGCCGGATGATCCGCTTCTTCGATCCGACTTAGGATAGATGAGAGATCCCCTTTCGCTCGGCGAATCATAGAAAGGGGGAGGCGAGGCATGAAGTCGGCGCTCGCGGCTGTGGTCATTCTTCTTCTTTCGGCGTGCACGGCGAACGCGCCGCACCGGCTCACAGCCGACGGCAAGGCGCTGGAAGCGCAGGTCCATCCGGGCGATCTGGCGACCGAGGAAGGCAGGCTCAGGATCGAAACGAGCGCGCTCGAAGTCCATGACGATTTCCAGCTCGCGTTTCTCGAGTTCGACGACCAGGGAAATCTCTTTTCGCGAGCTCCGCTCGAGCTCTTGATCCAGACACTTCGAAGGGAAGCGGCGAGGCCGGACTCTCCGCGAATCCTGCTGCTCCTCTTCGCGCACGGCTGGAAGAACGACGCGCGCCTCTGTAACCGCAATGTCTGTTGCTTCCGGTCGCTCCTCTCGCGGCTCTCCGCGGACGTGAAGACGGTCATGGAACGGTCCAAGGGCACGGTGGGATCAATCCGGACGATCGGGATCTTCGTCGGCTGGCGAGGCCTCTCGGCGACCATCCCGCCCTTCAAAGAGCTCTCGTTCTATGCGAGGAAGAGAGCCGCTCAGTCGATTGGGCAAGGAGAACTCGTCGAGCTTCTCGAGTTTCTGGATGGCTTTCAGAAGAACTTGAACGAGCGCGACCCGAGGCGCTGCCGGCTCGTGATCCTCGGGCACAGCTTCGGCGGCGCGATGGTCTACTCCGCGGTCGCGAACGTTCTCAAGAGCCGCATCGTCGACGCGCGCGTCAAGTCGGTGCTCGCGGGAAGGGAAGAGCCCATCGAGGGCTTCGGAGACCTCGTCGTCCTCGCCAATCCCGCGTTCGAGGCGTCGCTCTATCAGCCGATTCAGGAGCTCATGAGCGATTTTCCCTCGTTCTCTCCGAGGCAGCGCCCCGTGCTCGTCGTCCTGTCCTCGGAGACCGACTCCGACACGAGAGTCTTTTTCAAGCTGGGACGATCTCTCTCGACGCTATTTCAGAAGACCGGGCCGCGATCGTCCCATACCATGCTCGTCACGACGGTCGGCAACTACGATCCGTTCGTCACGCATCGGGCGACGCTCAATGAAATGGCGCGGCGGGATCAGCCGGCGTCGATCCGTGCGACCATTTCCGGCTGCCAGTGTGACCTGTCGATGCCGCCGCTGTCGGACGAAAGCCTGAATCGGATCCTCGAAATCTTCCAGGCCGAAGGCGGCGCGGTCGCCCCACCCCCGCCCACTCTCTGTCCGGGCTTCGAGAGGATGGGCACGGTGGATCTGACCTGCATGGTGACGCGTCCGCCCGGTCTGCCGCTCTGGGTCGTTCGCGCGTCCAATGACGTCATCAGCGGCCACAGCGGCTTTTTCACTCGCGCCGTCACCGACATCATCCGCAGCCTGACCGCTCAAACGGTGATGGAGAATCTGAGCCTGCGTTGCCCGGCGTAGCGGGAGATGCTTCGCACAAGGAGGAACGAATGAGCTCATCGCTCTTCTACCGGATTGCCGCCGTGCTTCTCGTCCTCTTCGCGATCGGTCACACGCTCGGGTTTCGAGAGACCAGGGGAATGACGGGAGCCGACTCGGTCGTCAGCGTGATGAAGTCGGTTCACTTCACCGTTCAAGGCTTTCAACGTGTTTACTACGACTTCTTTGTCGGCTTCGGGCTGCTCGTCACCGCATTTTTCCTTTTTTCGGCGCTCTTGAGCTGGCAGCTCGCCAGCGTGTCGCAGCACGTCCTCGCGGAAATTCCGTGGGTGACGTGGGGATTCGTGATCTGCTTTCTGGCAGTCACGATTCTGAGCTGGGCGTATTTCTTCCTCGCCCCCGTGATCTTCTCCATCCTCATTACGGCCTGCCTGATGGCCGCGGCGATCCTGTCCGGCAGGAGCTAGTTCGAAGATCCCGGACCTCGCTCGTGTCCGGGCCGCGATCGGACGCGGCGCCGGCGCGTCTGCGCTCTGCCTCCGATCATCGTCAAGGCGATGAGAGCCGAGAGGAGCGTGAGGCCCGCGGCCACGAGGATGACCGTTCGGAAACCGCCGACGAAGGCCTCCTGGATCGCGCGTTCGATCTTCGGTCGATCATCCGCGCCGGCGCTCTGAGGCAAAGGAACCGCGGCCAGGCTCTTCGACCCGCTCAGGATTTGCGCGCGAACCGGCGTGGGAAGAGCGATCTGGGACAGCTCTCGCTCAAGCCGGTGTTCAAAGACACGCAGCATGACGATCGAAAAGACGGCGACAGCGATGAGTCCAGCGACGCGAGAGACAGCGTTGTTGATGCCCGAGGCGGCGCCCACGTGACCAGACGGGGCTCCGCTCATCACCGCGGTCGTCAGGGGCGCCACCGTCGTGGCCATTCCGACGCCGAGCACGCAGATGCCGGGGAAGAAACTGGTCCAGTAGCTCTCGCCGATGCCGGCGCGCGCGAGAAGCAGGAAGCCCAGCGCCGAGATCGAGCAGCCGATCGTCAAAGGAAGCCGGGAACCGAAGCGGTCGAAGAGTCCGCCGGACCAGCGAGAGAGGAGAAACATCATCAGAATGAACGGGAGGATGGCCGCGCCCGCCGAAGTCGCGCTGTCGCCCTGGACCTGAATCAGATTCATGGGAAGAAAGAGAAAGAGTCCGGCCATCGCGCCGTAGAGAAAAAAGGTCAGCAGGTTGGCCGCGGCAAAGGTGCGAGACCGGAAGAGGCCCAGCGGAAGCATGGGATCTTGCGCGCGGCGCTCGATCGCGAGCAGCGCATACAGGCCCGCGGCTCCCGCGGCTAGCGGGACGAGGATCCCCGGATGCGTCCAGCCGACGTTCGAGGATTCGAGCAGGGCGTAGACGATTCCCGCGAGCGACGCCGTCGCGACGAGCGCTCCGAGCCAGTCGAGCGCTGCGGGACGATTCGTGCCTCGGCTCTCGGGCACCCAGCGCAGCGAGATTCCGATGACGGCGAATGCGATCGGAACGTTGATCAGAAACGCCGCTCGCCAGGAAAGATGATCGATCAGCCAGCCGCCCAGAACCGGACCGATGGCCGCGGTGATGGATGTAAAGCCGGACCAGGTCCCGATCGCCCGTCCCCGGTTCTCTTTGTCGAAGGAGGCCGAAAGGATCGCAAGGCTTCCCGGCACGAGGAGTGCTCCTCCGATTCCCTGAATGGCTCGGGCCGCGACGAGCTGTGCCACCGAGGAAGCGAGCGCGCACGCCAGAGAGGCAATCGTGAAGAGACCGGTTCCGATGAGAAACACGCGGCGCCGGCCGTAGCGGTCGCCGAGCGATCCGCCGGTCAAGAGGAGCGCCGCGAGAAGCAGCGCGTAGGACTCGATCACCCACTGCAGATCGACGAGCGTCGCTTGGAATTCGCGCTGGAGCGCCGGCAACGTGACGTTGATGACCGTGCCATCGATGAAGGCCATGCTCGAGCCGAGGATCGTGGCGGCAAGAACCCAGGGAGCCGCTCTCTTCGAGCAGGGCGAATCCGATGCTCTCGCGTGCGCGTAGGCTTCGTCGCCGGGGTGCTTGAAGGCTAAGGACAACCCGTTCTCCGGTCCGCATTCGGCGTCGGTGCCGCCGTGCTGCGGATAGGGATTATCTTCCGACGGCCTCCTTCAACGAGGTCCGCCGAAGGGAAGCGGGCGATCAGCGGCCCGCGCGGGCGCGCTCGACGCGATTGAAGCCGTCGAGCGCGGCGACCTTGTAGGCCTCCGCGAGCGTGGGATAGTTGAAGACGGTCTGGCGGAAATAGTCGAGCGTGGCGCCGAGCGAGAGGACCGCCTGACCGATGTGGATGAGCTCGCTCGCCTGGTCTCCGAAGACATGGACGCCCAGAACCCGGAGAGACTTCGGGTCGAACAGGATCTTGAGCAGTCCCTGATCCGCTCCGAGCATCTGGCCTTTGGCGAGCTCCTCGAACCTCGCCCGGCCGACTTCGTATGGAGTCTTGGCGTGTGTCAGCTCCTCCTCCGTCTTTCCCACCATCGAGATCTCGGGAACCGTGTAGATGCCGTACGGAAGCGCGCCGGGCGGCGTCTCGTCGCGAACGCCGAACATGTGATGGCTGGCGATGCGCCCTTGCTCCATGGATGTCGAGGCCAAGGAGGGGAACCCGATCACGTCTCCCGCGGCATAGATGTGTCCCACCGCCGTCTGATAAGACTCGTTGACTTTGATGCGTCCGCGGGGATCGGCAGCGAGTCCGGCGGCCTCGAGGTTCAACGTGTCGGCGTTGGTCTGGCGTCCGACCGCATAGAGGAGCGCGTCCGCGCGGATCTCCTTTCCGCTTTCGAGACAGGCCAGCACCCGGTCTTCTCCCTCGACGGTGACCGAGGTGACGGTTTCGCCAAGACGAAAAGTGGTGCCGCTCTGCCGCAGCGTGTAGATCAACGCCTCGAGGATTTCGCGATCGACGAAATCGAGAATGATGTCGCGCTGCTCGACCAGCGTGACCTTCGTCCCCAGAGCCGCCGCCATGGATGCGTACTCGAGGCCGATGACTCCGGCGCCCACCACGATCACCTCGCGATTGAGTCGGTCGAGCCCGAGAACCTGGTCCGAGTCGAGGATGCGCCGGCCGTCGACGGGGACTTTTGGGTTGTGCGCCGGTCGAGAGCCGCAGGCAATGAGGATGAAGTCGGCGGTGACAGATCGAGTCGCTTCGCGTCCTTCGATGTCCAACGTGTGGGCATCGCTGAAGCGAGCCAACCCGTCGAGAACTTCGATCCCGTTGCGCTTCAACTGCGCGCGCACGACCTCGCCTTGCCGCGACTTGACCGTGTTGACCCGTAGCGCGAGGTCTTCGACCGAGATGTCTTCCTTGAGGGTGTAGTTGCGGCCGTAGAAAGAACGCTGGCGGAAGCCGGTGAGGTAGAGGATCCCCTCCCGAAGCGTCTTGGAGGGAATCGTTCCCGTCTGCAGCGAGGCGCCACCCAGCCTCGAGGGTTTGTCGATGACCGCGACCTTCTTTCCGATCTTGGCAGCCGCGACCGCCGCCTTCTGGCCGGCGGGCCCGGAACCGATGACCGCGAGGTCGTAGCGCGGCGCGTCCGCTGGCATCACCCCTCCGCTCCGACCGGCTGAACGCCGGCGTCCGGGCTTCCGTGAGAGAGGAAGCGGGACGGGGTCTCTCGATCCATGCTCCTGACGCTATCCCAGTTCAGGATCCGCCGATTCCACACGGAAACGAGCCCGAGGAAGGCCGAGGCTAGAAAAGCCCCCGCGCCTTCCGAGCCGTAGCACGCCTTCGAACAGCGGCTACGGCTGGAGGCTCAGGGCGCCTTGTCCGGCTCGAGGGACAGGGCGGCTGAAATCAGGCGGAGACCGCGGGCATCTTGGCGGCCATGCGCTTCATCATCTCCTGCTCGGAGACGTCTTCGATGTGCGTCATGACGTGCCAGACGTGACCGAAGGGATCACGGACCTCGCCGGCGCGATCCCCGTAGAACTGGTCTTCGACGGGTCGAGTCAACTTTCCGCCCGCCGCGACCGCCTTCTTGACGACGTCGTCGGCATTGTCGACATAGATCACGAGGCTGACCGGCGTAGCACCAAGTGCGTCCGGGCTCTTGTGTCCCATCTCGGGCGATTCATCCGCAAGCATGATGTGCCCGCCGCCGATGATGAGGTCGGCGTGGCCGATCTTGCCGTCCGGTCCGGGAAAGCGCCCCGTCTCTTTCGCTCCAAATGCCTTCGTGTAGAAATCGATCGCTTTCGCCGCTCCTCGGATGATCAGATACGGCGTCGGCGCCTCGTAACCTTTTGGAACCGGTGTGACTTTCGGACTCATCATTTGCCTCCTTGAATAGGATCGTTCCACTCCTTGAGCTTTCGACAACCTCGTATCCTTTTTCAACATTCCGAACGGGAGAAATTCTTTTTGCCTGAACTTGGGCAATCCGCGTGCCTCCGTCCTCGCACTACCTTGCGTCATTCAGCGAAATCACGTTTATTTGAGGCCGTTGTCAATTTCTCTCATCGCCTGGCGCTGCGCGGCATGGATTTCGCTTTGGAAGGTTACGGAGGAATGCATGAACCGAGAAGAAATCGAAGGCAAGGAATCGAGCATCAAGGGTCGGATCAAGCAGGCGACCGGCACGCTGACCGGAAACGAGGACCTCGAGGAGGAGGGAGCCGACGAGCGCGCGAAAGGCGAAGCGGAAGAACAAGTGGGAAAGGCTCGTCGCAAACTCGGCGAGGCGATCGAAGACTTCGGGAAGCAAGTCAAGAAGTAGGGCAGCTTGCTGTCCGAGAGATCGAGTAATTCGGCGCTTGATTGTCTCGTTCTAGACGAAAGCTGAGATGCCGGTCGTGGCGCGAGTCGCCGCGAAAAAAGAAAGACGGTTTCCGCTGCGGATCTTAGCGAAAGTCTTCTCTGACGAGATCGCGTATCGGGCGCGGAAGTAGCGATCGGACCTCTGGCCTATGAAGACAAAGCGGCTCAATCTGCGGAACAATCTCGAATTCCCATATGCCTTGGTCCGTTCGGGCGAGTAGAAATTTGCCTTCGGGGTCGATGACGAGGTCGATTGAAAAGGGAACCGCTAGCTCCGAAGGAAGACTCACCTGGTTCCAGCAAGCGCCGGCGGTGTCGGTTTGAAAGATCTCCAAAATGTCGTACTTGTTACCTCCCTC
Organism: Thermoanaerobaculia bacterium; assembly: GCA_036518075.1. Lineage (GTDB taxonomy): Bacteria > Acidobacteriota > Thermoanaerobaculia > UBA5066 > Gp7-AA6 > DATDNV01. Next base: position 439 of record DATDNV010000635.1, on the reverse strand, counting down.
GGCCACTGCGTAGATGCTGCTCGGATGTATTGGGTTGATCGTCAGAAACACCGGCTGGGAAGGACTAATGTAGCCCAAGGGTCTGTTCGCCTGGACGGTGGCGAATGTTCGACCACCATCGACACTCTTAATAAAGTTGGCCCCGTACATCGAATAGAGCGTCAGGGAGTCTGAAGGGTCGATAGCGAGTGTGAGGAGATTTGCTCCGCTCGCGTTCCAGAGAAACCACAAATCGCCGCCATCCGTGCTCTTGAAGAGCCCGGTGGTTGTACACACGTAGAGGACCTGAGGATCGGTTGGATCTATCGTCAGAGCGGAGAGCTGCGTCGGCAACCCGACTCCGGTTAACCCCTCCTCGATGGCGACCCACGTCTTTCCGCCATTCCGACTTCGAATGAGGCTCGAGGATCCGGAGGGAAAGTATGGCTGAGATGGTTGG
>DATDNV010000634.1:0-3206 GCA_036518075.1 Thermoanaerobaculia bacterium | reverse complement strand
CGGCGTCTCGGAGACGTCGCTTCCGACCTTGGCCTTGAACCATTGCCGATGCTCGTCGATGAGCGTGATCATTGCGACCGGCGTCCGGCAAATGTGGGAGGCGAGGAGGGCCAGGTCGTCGAATTCCTGTTCGGGCTCGGTGTCCAGAATCTCGTAACTCCGGAGAGTCTGGATCCGGGTCGTCTCGTCTTCAGGAAGCGGGGCGGAACTCATGAGCGGGAAGCCCCCGTTTGGACTCGATCATATAACCGCGGTCTCGAGCGGGCCGGCTTCACGAAAAGGCCGTGAAGTAGAATCGCGGGGTTTTTTTGGAATCGCGCCCGGACGCGTCGGCGTCGAGAGGAATCCCCATGAAACGAAACTTATTCGCCGCATTTCTCATCTGCACAGCCGTCGCCGCTCGCGGACAATCCTCCGCACCGGCTAAGACGCGGCCTTCCCCGCCGGCGAAGACGTCCCCGGCGGTGAAGGTCACCGAGGTCGAGGGGATCACGGAATATCGTCTCGCCAACGGCCTGCAGGTCCTGCTGTTCCCCGATCCGACGAAGCCGACCGTGACGGTGAACGTCACTTACAAGGTCGGTTCGCGCCAGGAGAACTACGGCGAAACCGGGATGGCGCATCTGCTCGAGCACTTGATGTTCAAGGGCTGCACCCGGCATCGCAACATTCCGCAGGAGCTGACCGCGCACGGCGCCCGGCCCAACGGCTCGACCTCTTATGACCGGACCAACTACTTCGAGATCTTCCAGGCGAGCGAGGAAAACCTTCGGTGGGCGCTCGATCTGGAATCCGATCGGATGGTGCACTCCTTCATCTCCAAAAAGGATCTCGACAGCGAGATGACCGTTGTGCGAAACGAATTCGAGGCGGGCGAGAACGATCCGGAAGGCATTCTGACCGAGCGCGTTCTGTCGACCGCCTACCTCTGGCACGCGTACGGCCGCTCCCCGATCGGGGCTCGTTCCGACATCGAGCGGGTGCCCATCGAGCGCCTCCAGGCGTTCTATCGAACCTATTACCAGCCGGACAACGCGGTGTTGCTCGTCGCCGGCCGATTCGACGAGAAGAGGACGCTCGCGGCGATCGAGAGCGTCTTTGGAACGATCCCGAAGCCTCGCCGGATCCTGCCCGAACCCTATACGGAGGAACCGACGCAGGATGGCGAGCGCTCCGTGACGCTGCGGCGCGTGGGAGACGTTCAGGCTTTGGCCGTGGCCTACCACGTTCCGTCCGGGTCGCATCCCGACGCAGCGCCGTTGCAGTTGCTGGCCGAGATTCTCGCGGCGACTCCTTCCGGACGGCTCTACAAAGCGCTGGTCGAAAGTCATAAGGCGTCTTCTGTTTCGGACTACTTCCCGCTCCTGCACGATCCGGGGTTCCTGATGTTTCAGGCGGAGGTGCGCCAGGAGAACTCACTTGCGGAGGCTGAGAAATCGACGCGCGAGACGATCGAAGCGATTCTGAAGAGCCCGACCGCCAAAGAGGAGCTCGACCGGGCGCGTGCGCAACTCTTGAAAGACATCGACCTGACTCTCAACTCGTCGCAGCGAGTCGGCTTGGAGCTCTCCGAGTGGATTGGGGACGGCGACTGGCGCCTGTTCTTCCTGAACCGCGATCGGATCCGGAGCGCGACCCTGGAGGATGTCCAGCGCGTCGCCGCCGCTTACCTGAAACCCTCCAACGCGACCGTCGGCGAGTTCTATCCGACTCCCAAGCCCGATCGCGCCGAGATTCCACCGAGGCCGGACGTGGCCGCGGAGCTGAAGGGCTACAAGGGAGACGCCGCGGTCGCGGCCGGAGAGGCCTTCGACGTGGCGCCGGCGGCGATCGAGTCACGTGTCGTTCGGTTCGATTTGCCGGCAGGCATGAAAGTCGCGCTGCTTCCGAAAAAAACCCGCGGCCAGACGATCGTCGCGGCGATGACGTTTCACTTCGGCGACGAGAAGAGCCTTCGCGGCACCGCCGCGACCGCTGATCTGGCCGGCGACATGCTCCTGCGGGGCACCCATCGGCTCACGCGGCAGCAGATCAAGGACGAGCTCGACCGATTGAAGGCGCGCGTCGCGGTGACCGGCCGCCCGACCCAGGCCGCGGTCTCGATCGAGACGCTGCGCGAGAACTTTCCGGCGGTCTTGAAGCTCGTCGCCGAGGTCCTGAAGGATCCGTCGTTCCCGGCCAGCGAGCTCGACCAGCTCAAGCAGGAAAACCTCGCTCAGATCGAGCAGGAGAGAACGGATCCGGAGTCGATCGGGGAGACGACGTTCGAGCGTCATCTGAACCCCTATCCCAAGGGAGAGGTGTGGTACGTGCCGACTCCGGACGAGGCGATGGAGGACTACAAGTCGGCGACACTCGACGGCGTCAAGAAGTTCTATTCCAATTTCTATGGGGCTTCGCGCGCAGAATTGGCGATCGTCGGAGACTTCGATCCGGCGCCCATTCGCGCGCTGACGTCCGAGCTCTTCGGGGATTGGAAGAGCGCGACGCCGTTCGAGCGGGTTCCCCGCCGCTACCACGACGTCCCCGCGGCGAAGGAGTCGCTCGAAACCCCGGATAAGGCCAACGCGTTCTTCGTGGCCGGCATGAACCTCGCCTTGCGGGATGACGACGCCGACTATCCGGCCCTCGTCATGGGCAACTACATGCTCGGGGGAGGATTCCTGAATTCTCGTCTGGCGGTGCGCATTCGGCAAAAGGAGGGGCTGAGCTACGGAGTCGGCTCGCAGATTCAGGCGTCCCCGCTCGATCAGTCCGGATCCTTCACCTCGTTTGCGATCTTCGCGCCGCAAAACAAGGCCAAGCTCGAGGTCGCTTTCCAGGAGGAAGTCGCTCGCGTTCTCAAAGACGGCTTCACGGCCGAGGAGCTCAAACAAGCGAAATCCGGATACCTGCAATCCCGCCAGGTGACGCGGGCGCAGGACGGCTCGCTCGCACGCACGCTCGCGCAAGACCTGTTCCTGGGACGCACGCTGGCCTGGGACGCCGCGTTCGAGAAAAAGATCGGTGAGTTGAACGCCGACGAAATCCGGACGGCAATGGCCAAGAGGATCGACCCGTCGAAGTTGACGATCGTCGAAGCCGGCGATTTTGCCAAAGCGGCCGCGCCGCCGGCCAAGTGAGAGAGGTCGGAGGAGGAGTGAGTGGGAGACTATGGTTGGCCCTGGCGGGCGGGCTCCTCGCGGCGAGCCTGCAGGCCGACGACG
>DATDNV010000633.1:0-7538 GCA_036518075.1 Thermoanaerobaculia bacterium | reverse complement strand
TCGAAGCGCTCTTTCGCCGGGACATCGACATTCTGATCGACGGAGGGGTGACGCCGGGGGGCAAGACTTCGACGATCGTGGACGCGACGGTGGATCCGCCGGTCGTCCTGCGCGCGGGCGCGTTTCCCTGGCCCGGGCGATAGTCCGGGCCGCGGAACGGCCGCGAGCACTTCCGGACGAGACCTGCTAGATTCCGCGTCCGGATGTCCGTGATCCAGGAATACGCCGGCAAGCGTCCGGTGGTGGGCGCGCGCGTGTATCTCGCTCCGACCGCCGCCGTGATCGGGGACGTCGTCCTCGGAGACGACGTGTCGGTCTGGTTCAACTCGGTCGTTCGCGGGGACTGTCACTCGATCCGAATCGGCCCCCGAACCAACATTCAGGACAACTGCGCCATTCACGTCACGCAGGGGAAGTACTCGACGGTGCTCGAGGAAGAGGTCACCCTCGGCCACGGAGCGATCGTTCACGGCGCCGTCGTCCGCGCCGGGTCTCTCATCGGCATCCGCGCGACCGTCCTGGACGGCGCCGACATCGGCGCGTCGGCGTTCATCGGCGCGGGAGCTCTGGTCGTGCCTCGCACGGTCGTCCCGCCGAGAACGCTGTGGCTGGGATCCCCGGCCCGGGAAGCGCGCACGCTCACGGACGCCGAGGTGGAGGATCTGACTCACTTCCATCGGAACTATCTCGTCTACAAAGAGGAGTACTTCCGCGTCGAGGGACGATGGGCGGGGTGAAATACCGCGCGGTCAAAGGGACGCGGGACCTGCTGCCGCCGGAGAGCGAGCGTTTCGCGGCAACCGAGGCGGTGGCGCGGGAGGTTTTCGGGTCTTACGGCTACGCGGAGATCCGCACTCCGGTTCTCGAGTCGACGGATCTCTTCGCCCGCTCGGTCGGCGAGACGACGGAGCTCGTTCACAAAGAGATGTACACGTTTCCCGATCGAAAGGGGCGCTCGCTCACGATGCGGCCCGAGAATACCGCCGGTGTCGTGCGGGCGCTGGTCGAGCATGGAGTGCAGGAGCTCCCCAAGCCCATCCGCCTCTGGTACGCCGGGCCTCAGTTCCGGTATGAGCAGCCTCAGGCCGGCCGATACCGCGAGTTTCACCAGATCGGCGCCGAGCTGATCGGCGTCGCCTCGGTTGCGGCGGACATCGAGCTTCTCGGAATGCTGTTCGTATTTCTGCGGCGCCTGGGGTACGAGAGGATTCGCGCGCGGATCAACTGCGTGCCCACCGGCGCCGCCCGAGAGGCGTTCTCCCAGGCCCTGCGCGACTCCCTGCGACCGCATGCCGGCCGTTTCGGGCCCGACGACCAACGCCGGCTCGAGCAGAATCCGCTCCGGCTCTTCGATTCGAAGGACCCCGAGGTGCAGGCGCTTCTGAAGGAGGCGCCTCGCTCGCTCGACTTTCTCGATGCGAAAGCGGCCGCGCACCACGCGGAGTTGAAGCGCCGGCTGCCCGAGAGCGGTGTCGATTTCTTCGAAGACTCGACCCTCGTCCGGGGGCTCGACTACTACACCCTGACCGTATTCGAAGTGACCTCCGGCTCGCTGGGCGCGCAGGACGCGATTCTCGGAGGCGGCCGCTACGACAACCTGTTCGCCGAGCTGGGCGGGCCGCCGATGCCCGCGGTCGGGTTTGCCATCGGAGAGGACCGCCTCGTCGCGGCGGCTCCGAACGATCCGCGGCGAGAGCGCCCGCTCATCGCCGTCGTGCCCGACTCGCCCGACGAGTTCTCGTATGCGATCGCGATCTCGAGCGAGATTCGGGCCTGCCGCCCCGACGCCGTCGTCGAGACCGATTGGGCAGGCCGCGGAATCGCGAAGGGGCTCGGCCGCGCGGCGCAGGCGCTCAACGACTCGTCCCGGCGACGCGCGTCGAGCGTTCACGCGGTCTTGCTGGGAGGACGCGAACGGGAGAACGGTACGGTCACGGTGAAGGATCTCGCCAGCGGCGAGCAGAAGACGTTCCCGCGCAAGAATCTCGCCGAGGAGCTCGGCGCGGCGAGGGAATCATGAGCGGAAGACGCCAGCCGGCAGGGGAGCTGCGCGCGGCGGACGCCGGCAAGAAGGTCTTGCTCAAGGGGTGGGTGGGACGCCGACGGGATCTGGGCGAGCTCATTTTTCTCACGGTGCGAGACCGCAGCGGCATGATCCAGGTCTTGTTCGACAAAGCCCGTTGCCCCTCCGAGGCGGTCGCTCGCGCGGCCGAGGCGCGCAGCGAGGACGTGGTCGCAATCGAGGGCGAGGTCGCGCTTCGCGGAGAAGGCCAGAGGCGAACCGACATGGCGACCGGCGACATCGAGGTCGTCGCATCGAAGCTCGAGTTTCTGGCCCGCTCGGACACGCCACCCTTCGTGATCGAGGATCGCACCAATGCGACCGAGGAGCTGCGGCTGGAGTATCGATACCTCGACCTGCGCCGCCCGGCGATGCAAAAGAACATTCGTCTGCGCGACGAGATCGCTTTCCGCATCCGGCGCACGCTCCACGAGCGGGGGTTTCTCGAGGTCGAGACTCCCATACTGACGCGTTCGACGCCCGAGGGCGCGCGCGACTTCCTCGTGCCTTCGCGGCAGCACCCGACACTCTTTTACGCGCTGCCCCAGTCTCCCCAGATCTTCAAGCAGCTCCTCATGGTGTCGGGATTCGAGAAGTATTTTCAGATCGCCCGCTGCTTCCGAGACGAAGATCTCCGGGCGGATCGCCAGTACGAGTTCACTCAGATCGATCTCGAGATCTCCTTCCCGACGGAGGACGACGTCTTCGAGGCGGTCGAAGCGTTTCTGGCGGAGGCGTACGCGGCGGTCGGCGTCCGCGCGAGCCGTCCTTTTCCGCGATTGACCTACTCCGAGGCGATCGACCGCTACGGGACCGACCGCCCGGACGTCCGGTTCGAGCTTCCTCTTTGCGAGGTTTCGTCATCCTTCATCGGAAGCGGCTTCGCGCCGATCGAGGCCGCTCTGGCTTCGGGAGGCGCGGTGCGCGGGCTGCGCGTTCCGGGAGGAGCGGCGCTCTCGCGAAAGAAGCTGGACGAGTGGGCCGAGGAGGCGAAGAAGCACGGGGCTCCGGCGCTCCTCTGGGCGAAAGTCTCGGCTGGAGAGATCTCCTCCCCGGCAAGGAAGAATCTCGCCGCGGGCGTCCTCGAAAAGGCGCTGGCCGAGGCGAAGGTCGCCGAGGGCGACCTGTTCCTGGCGGTGGCCGCGTCGCGCGAGGCCTCGGCGTCGGCCCTGGGCGTCCTGCGCGTCGCGGCCGGCAAAGAGCTCAAGATGATCGACGAATCGCAGTGGGCATTCGTCTGGGTCACCGACTTTCCTCTGGTGGGCCGCGACGACGCGACCGGCTCCTGGTATCCGATGAATCATCCGTTCACTTCGCCCCGAGACGAGGATCTCGACTTGCTCGAGAGCGATCCCGGCCGGGTTCGGGCGCGGGCCTACGACGTCGTCTTGAACGGCTGGGAGCTGGGATCGGGCTCCATTCGAATCCATCGGGCCGACATTCAGGAGCGGGTCTTTCGCCTTCTCGGGATCTCCCCGGAAGAGGGCCGCCACCGCTTCGGATTCCTGCTCGACGCGTTCCGTTACGGCGCGCCGCCGCACGGCGGAATCGCGCTCGGCCTCGACCGGATTTGCGCGCTCGCCGCCGGAGCGACTTCCATCCGGGACGTCATTGCGTTTCCGAAAACGACCTCGGGCCTGGACCTGATGATGAAGGCCCCCTCCGACGTGCAGCCCGAACAGCTTCGAGAGCTCGGAATCTCGCCGATCAAGCCGTGACTCAGCGCATCGAGGCCGGGAGCGGTAGCGCCGTCTGGATCGGCGCCGGACTCCTGGGCCGCGCCCGCGAATACCTCGCGTCGCCCTCCGGGCGATATCTCCTGGTCTTTTCGGCGGGAGCCGCAAGCGCCGCGGCGCGGATCCGGGCGAGTCTGGCCGGTCGGCTGACCCTTGACCTCTCCGTTGGCGATCGCGAGGAGGAGAAGAGACTCGGCGCAGTCGAGCGGATCGCCGATGCGGCCCTCGAGGCGGACGTTCGTCGAGACGATGCGTTCGTGGCCGTCGGCGGGGGCGTCGTCTCCGACATCGTGGGCTTCGCGGCCGCGATCGTGCTGCGTGGCGTTGCGTGGAATGCGGTCCCGACGACGACGGGCGCGATGGCCGATGCCGCGATCGGCGGCAAGACCGGAGTCGACACGAAGGCGGGCAAGAACCTGATCGGATCCTTCCATCCGCCCCGGTGCGTGCTGATCGATCCCGCGGCGCTCGATGGGCTTCCCGAGCGGGACTACCGAGCGGGCCTCGTCGAGGCTTACAAAGCCGCGTGGACCGCCGATCGGAACCTGGCGGATCGGGGCGAGAAATCCCTTTCGGCGATTCTGGAACGTCGCGAGGAGCCGCTCCTGGACCTGCTGGGAGGCGCGGCCGGCGTCAAGGCGGCGATCGTCTCGGAGGATCTGCGCGAGTCGGACCGGCGGCGGCTTCTGAATTTCGGTCATACGCTCGGCCACGCCTTCGAGGCTGCCGGGGGCTATCGAGAGCTCAAGCATGGTGAGGCGGTCGCGTGGGGGATCGCCGGCGCGCTCGAGATCTCGGCGCGAAGGGCGGGTCTCACCCGGGAAGACGCCTCCCGGGTTCGCGCGACGCTGTCCGCGCTCGGTCCGTTTCCGGAGCCGGTCCGCGATGCGTCGGTCCTCGCCCCGTACCTCGCGCGCGACAAGAAAAAGACGGTGCGCGGGGTGGCGGGGGTCCTTCTCGAATCGATCGGGCGAGCCCGAATCGAGGAGTCCATTCCTGAGCGGGAATGGCTCGACGCGGCGCAGTTCGCCAGGCTGTCCTGACCACTTATATCAGATTTGACATCGACCTTTCTCGCTACCCACTCCGGTTCGCGGCGCACGAAGTCTCCGCGAAGTAATCGAGCGGAGGAGGCGTGCGCCGCGGGAGCGAGAACGCTGCGAGGGATCAGGCGAACGGTCGAGGCCGCATCCGGCCGAGCCGGACGCCGGCGCGTCGTGAGACGCGGATTCCGAGCGAGTTCGAGCGACGGTTTATAATTGAGATACCGTGAAACAACCCGGCCGTCGCCGGATTCGCCTCTTCGTTCTTCTGTGCGGCGCGCTCGTCCTCGCGTCGATCGTCCCGCTATTGGTCTCGGACGGCGTGCTCATCCGCCGTAACCGGCGCACGCTCGAAACACTCGAAGAGAAGTACCTGACGCGGTCCTCGTCGGCTCTGGCCGAGCACGTCGAGGCGTTCTACGCCTCGGCGCGGCAGGGGCTCGAGGCGGCCGCCGACTCGCTTCGCCTGTCCCAGCAACTGACCGGCAAGGATCCGTTCACCTCTCCGGAGGTCCCCACGATCCTGGGATCGGTCCTCGGAGACCGGCGGCCGCTCGTTGCCCTGCGAGCCTTCAACTTCGACGGGCAGGGAAGCTTCATCGGACCCGACGTGCATCTTCCGGAGGTCGAGCTCGAGTTCCGGCGCGGGTTCGAGTCGGCGCGCGACGGAGCGACTTACGAGGGGGCGCCCTTCGACCTTCCGCCGCTGGGCCCGGTCGCCGTTCTCGCGCTTCCCGTCGTCGGCGACCGTGGCGCGCGAATCGGCGTGGTCGAGGCCCTGGTGTCCTGGAAACCGATCGCCGAGGAGTTTCGCGACGAGGCCAAGCGTGAAGTGCGCGTCACGCTGATCGGCCGGGAAGGGAAAGCGATCTTTCCTCTGGACCAGTCCGGAAGCCGGCGGGCCTCGAGCCTCGTCTCCGATTTCGTGCGGTTCCCCGCCCGCGTGACCCGCTCGGAGGAGAGCGCCGGGAGCGCCGTCCTGGCATCGATCGCGCCGGTCGGGCAGCCGCCCTGGGGAGTGCTCGTCGAGCGCGACCGCAAGCTCGCCTTCGCCTCCGTCACGCAGATGGTGCGCGACACGCTGATCTGGAGCGCGATCGCGGCGGGCTTCGCGATCATCCTGGGATTCGTGTTCGCCCGCCGCATCTCGAATCCCATCGCGCGGCTGGCCGACAAGACGCGGGCAATCAGCGAAGGCGCCTACGGCGCGACGGTCCAGGTCGGCGGGGCCGCGGAGATCGCCGCCCTTTCGGACAGTTTCAATCGGATGAGCGCGTCGATCAAAGCCGCGTTCATCGAGGTTCAAAAGCGCGCGCAGGAGAACCGGGAGCTCTTCATCAACTCGATCCGCGCTCTCGCGGAAGCGATTGACGCGAAGGACCCCTATACCCGTGGCCACTCGGAGCGAGTCGCGACCTACGCGGCGGCGATCGCGGTGGAAATGGGTTTGCCCGCGGACGACGTCGAGCGCGTCCGGCTGTCCGCGCTGCTTCACGACGTCGGCAAGATCGGCGTCGACGATCGGATCATCCGCAAGCCGACCGCTCTGTCCGAGGACGAGTTCGAGGCGATGAAGACGCATCCGATCAAGGGCGCTGCGATCATGTCGGCGATCCCGCAGCTGTCCGACGTCATCCCCGGAATGAAGTACCATCACGAGAAGTGGGGAGGCGGAGGTTATCCGGAGGGGCTCAAGGGCGAACAGATCCCGCTTCAGGCGCGAATCGTCACGGTGGCCGATACGTTCGACGCGATGACGACGACCCGTCCCTATCAGAAAGCGATGGAGATCGCCTTCGTCATCAGCCGCATTCAGAGCCTCGTGGGATCGCGATTCGAGCCTTCCGTCGTGGACGCTTTCATGCGGGCGTACGAGAAGAGGCGGATCGTCCCGATTCCGGTCTCCACCCCGCCGCCCGCCGAGGAAACGGAAGAGCCGATGCTGCGCGAGGCGCTGTGATCCGTCGCCTGCCTCGCGTTGGGGTGAGGTTCGGCGTCGCGGCAGCGGCTCTTGCTCTTTCGCTTTCCGGCTGCTCCTCGAAGGACAAGAAACCGACGTCCGCCGAGGTGATGCTGAACGAACGCATGGCGGCGGTGCTCCTGCGGGACGGTCAGTGCTTGGATGCCGAAAGAGCGTTTCAGGAGGCGGTCAAGAACGATCCGAAGAAACCGGAGTTGTACGACGGCCTGGGAGTGGCGCAGCTTTGCCAGGGCAAAATCGGTCCCTCGATCGACGCTCTGGACCGCGCCGTGAAGATGTCGCCCAACAAGGCCGCCTTCCGCATCCACCGCGCGTGTGCGCACACAGAGGCAGGCCACTACGCCCTGGCCGACGAGGACTTCAAGGCGGCGGACGCCAACTCAACGGCCGCGGAAGACCGGCTCGAGATCGCGATCAACCGCGGTCGTCTGCGCCAGCGGCAGGGCAACTACGCGGCGGCCGAGAACGAGTTCAGCCTGGCGCTTTCGATGGACCCGCAGTCGGTTCCCGCGCTGATGGGCCGCGGAATGGCGCGAGAAGCGTCGGGAAGCACGAGCCACGCGGCGGAGGACTATCTGGAAGCGGTTCGACTTCAGCCGAAGAACGCGGAGGCGAACCTCCGCCTGGGACTCTCTCTCATGACGCTGAAGAAGTACACGCTGGGCAGGCGATACCTCGAGCGCACCGTCGAGCTCGATCCGGTCGGAGAGGTGGGC
>DATDNV010000632.1:0-2643 GCA_036518075.1 Thermoanaerobaculia bacterium | reverse complement strand
CGGTCTCGATTGCCTGGTCAGAACGAGGGCGACGCGAGACCAAGTCGTTGAACGGGAATTCCTGGTACGCACGCCCGAGGAAGTCGTTCTCAGCGTCCAGTCGAGACTGGCGGCTGAGTCGAAAGCGATCGACAAGATCATCCACGGTGAAGAGCTCACGGATCCAGACAATGTGGCGTTGTCGCCGCTCGAGCACTTCGTTCTTGGAGCCTCCACACTCTCTCGACAGGAAGGGGCAAAAAAGGTCGCGGCATGGTTCGATGATCGCGATGCGAAAGACAGTTAAGCTGAAGAACTCCCCGTGGTCGCCTGAACACCCGCAAGCCGGCGAGGAAGAGGAAATAGATGCCGAACTGGGTCGTGCTGTTCACTCAGGGTTCCGCCGAAATGGTTCGGGTCGAGGTGAAGGATGAGCACTACGCCAACTACCGGAAACCCGCGCTGACGAACATGCAAGTCATCGAATCGCGGCTCCGCGGCATCTATACCGGCAGAGACGCCACGGCGAAAATCCCAGCTTTTCTGAAGAGACTCGAGGAACACGGAAGTCATTTTCTCAAGTTCAGTCCGCCGGTCCCCTTCAAGTCGTATGACGAGTTTCGGACCTTTTGGGAAAAGCCCGGCGTTGAAGATGGGAAGGTTGGAGTTCGCCTTCCGAACTAACATCGATTCAAAGGAAGCCAGCCAAAAGAGGAGCGTTTCACTCGGAAGGCTGTCTCCGTGTTCCCCTAGCAAACTGACCACGCTACGGGCACACCTCCCGAGACTCCTGCAAATTTACTCCGGAATTTGGTGGCGGTGGAGGGATTTGAACCCCCGACACAGCGGATATGAGCCGCTTGCTCTGACCAACTGAGCTACACCGCCGCTGCGAGAGCCGGTGATGATAAGGGCGGGTCTGCCGCGGGTCAAGCGCCGCCCCTCCCTTTATACTGATCGTATGCCCGGTCTGGCCGACGCCTGCGAAGTCTGCAAGCGGGAGTTTCAATTCTCGCTGCCGCGCTGCGGATTCTGCCACCGCACGGTTTGCGGCGACTGTTCGAGCCGGATGGCGGGGGCGATCTTCTGCGGCCGGCTGTGCGCCCACTCCTTCTTCTACGGCGGTGAAGAGGACGTCGGAGAGGATGATTCGCGCAAAGGCGAGGAGCTCGAAGACGAATGAGCTCGCCGGAGGCGCCACAACCTTCTCATCCCTCCCGATTCGGTCGCTTCTTCTGGCGAGATCCCAACACACAGTTTCTGCTGCTGGCGGCCGTGGCTGGAGTGCTCGGCGCGCTCGGGGCCGTGGTCTTCCGCACCGTCACGTCCTACCTGACGCAGCTCATGATGCGCGCGAGCGACATCGTCCGCGGAGCGGAGACGCTTCCTCCGTGGGAGCGAGTCCTCATTCCCGCGGCCGGGGGACTCTGCGGCGGCTTCTTTGCGCGCTGGTTCATCAAAGACAAGGGAACGAGCGGAATCTCGCAGATGATCGAATCGGTCACTCTCGCGCGCAAGCCGGTTCGTCTGCGCTGGGCCACCGGGCGGGTGCTGTCCTCGATCGCCGTCATCTCGACGGGAGGATCCGAAGGGCGCGAAGGTCCCATCGTGCAGCTCGGCGCGGCCCTCGCCTCGTCGCTCTCGCGCCGGCTGAAAGTCTCCCCGGAGCGCGTCCGCATCCTGACCGCTTGCGGGATGGCCGCCGGCATCGCCGGCGCCTATAACACTCCGATCGCGGCGACGCTCTTCGTGCTGGAGGTCGTCGTCGGGTCGTTCTCGATGACTCTGTTCGGCCCGGCGGTCGTCTCGTCGGTGATGTCCACGATCGTGGTGCGGTTCCTCCTGGGAGACGAGCCCGTCTACCACGTCGCTCCGTTTCACTTCCAATCGCTCGCGGAGATCGTTCCCTACGTCATCATCGGCCTCGCGGCCGGCCCCGGGTCCGCCCTCTTCATGCGGGCCCTCAAGGAGGCCAAGCGCCTCTTCGCCGCTTCGAAGCTCCCGATGCCCGCGGCGATGGCGATCGGAGGAGCGATCGTCGGCGTGATCGGCATCTGGCTGCCGGAAGTCTGGGGAAATGGATTCGAAGGAACCAACCGCATCCTCCGAGGCAATCCCACGCTCGCCTTCCTCGCGCTTCTCTGCGTGGGCAAGATCGTCGCGACGTCCGCGACGATCGGGTCGGGCGGCGTCGGCGGCGTCTTCACGCCCACGCTCATGGTCGGCGCCACCGTCGGAGCCGCGATCGCCCGGATCACGCAGTGGATCGCGCCCGGCTTCGATGCGCCCGTCGGCGGTTATGCGCTCCTCGGTATGGGCGGATTGATGGCCGGCGTCACGCGCGCGCCCCTGCTCGCGATGATCATGATCTTCGAGCTGACGCAGAACACGGCGGTCATTCTGCCGATGATGCTGGTCTCGGTTGTCGCCATCGTCTCGGCGCGCATGCTCGAAGCGGACTCGATCTACGTCCAGAGTCTGCGCAGCGCTGGGATCGTGTGGGAGAAGACGCCGGAAGCGACGATGCTTTCGACGCTTCGCGTCTCCGAGATCATGCGAACCGACGTGGTCCCCGTGCCGCGCACGTTGCCGCTGCCCGAGATCCTGAAAGCGTTCCTGCATACCCGAGCTCTCTATCTCTACGTGGTCGACGAGAGCGGCTCT
>DATDNV010000631.1:0-12385 GCA_036518075.1 Thermoanaerobaculia bacterium | reverse complement strand
CGGCCGGAAGACGTCGGCGGCTCGGCTGACGTCCTCGACCGCGAGGCGCTCGAAGAGCCGGGCGGGAGCGCTCTCCTCCGGGGCAAAGCGGCGAATTTTGGAGTCGTAGAGATCGGTCTCTGCGATCGCCTTCTGGAAAATGGTGGGATTGGACGTCATGCCCGAGAGGCCGTCGTCCTGAATGAGCCGGGAGAGCTTGTCGGTCGTATACAGGTCGCGTCGGATGTAGTCGTACCAGACGCTCTGTCCGAGCTCGTTCAACCTCTTCAACGGATTAGCGGTCATGGGTCACCTCGTTTGAAAAGACGCCGTGCAACGCATCCTGTTCGATCGCCTTCACCTTGTTCAGGCGCCGCACGTGCCGGTCGGCGCGGGAGAATTTTGCCGCAAGAAACGCTTTGACCACCTCCGCCGCGAGCGCCGGCCCGATCACCCGCGCGCCGAGGCAGAGGACATTCATGTCGTCGTCTTCGACTCCCTGTCGCCCGGAAAACGTGTCGTGGCAGAGGGCCGAGCGTATGCCCGGCACCTTGTTGGCCGCGACCGACGCGCCGACGCCGCTGCCGCACACGACGATCCCCCGCTCGCACTTTCCGCTGACGACCGCCAGGGCGACTCTCTTGGCGAAATCCGGATAGTCATCGGAGGGCTGGAGCTCGAACGCCCCGACATCTTCGACCTGGTGGCCGAGCTGCGACAACAGGGCGGCCATCTCCTTCTTCAAGGGGAAGCCCGCGTGGTCGCACCCAATCGCGATCTTCATAGCAGCGCCTTGGCTCGAGCCACGACGTTCTCGACCGAGAAACCGAGCTCCTTCATCACGATCTCGCCGGGAGCGGACGCCCCGAACCGGTCGAGGCTCACCGAATCTCCCGCGTCGCCGACGTAGCGCTTCCAGCCGAGCGACGCTCCCGCCTCGATCGCGAGCCGCGGCTTGACCGCCGGAGGAAGGACGCTCTCCCGATACTCTCGAGGCTGCCTGTCGAAAAGCTCCCAGCAGGGCATCGAGACGACGCGCGTCCCGATCCCGTCGCCTTCCAGCTTGTCGCGCGCGTCCATCGCGAGCGAGACCTCCGACCCGGAGGCGATCAGAATGAGTCGGGCCGCTCCCTTCGAAGACTCGGCGAGCACGTACGCGCCGCGAGCAACTCCCGACGCCGCGCCGAACTTCGTCCGGTCATAGATGGGAAGCTTCTGGCGGGAGAGCACGAGGCCGACGGGCCCCTCCGTGTGCTTCATCGCGACCCGCCAGGCCTCCACGGTTTCGTTCGCATCGCCGGGGCGAATGATCGTGAATCCGGGCATCGCCCGCAGCGACATCAGCTGCTCGACCGGCTGGTGGGTCGGACCATCCTCGCCCAGCCCGATCGAGTCATGCGTCCAGACATAAATGATCGGCAGCTCCGAAAGCGCCGAGAGCCTCACCGACGGCCTCATGTAGTCGGAGAAGTTGAAGAAGGTCGCGACGAAGGCGCGCACGCCTCCGTGATAGGTCATGCCGTTGCCGATTCCCGCCATCGCGAGCTCGCGCACGCCGAAATGGAGATTTCGACCCGCGCCCGTCGCGGCGTCGAAGTCCCCCCCGTTCTTGATCGTCGTCTTGGTCGATTCCGAGAGATCGGCATCCCCGCCCAGAAGGTAAGGAACCCGCTGCGCGATCGCGTTCAAGGCCGCGCCGCCGGCGACCCGCGTCGCCTCCTTGTCGCCGGCCTTGTATTGAGGAAGATCCTTGTCCCAACCCTCCGGAAGCTCGCGCTTCCAGGTCGCGCGCCACTCGGCCGCGAGATCCGGGTGGTCCTTGGCATACGCGTCGAATCGCTTTTGCCACTCCGATTGGCTGGCCTTTCCTTTGTCGACCGCCTCTCGAAAATGGGCGAGCGCGTCCTTGGGAACGTAGAACGGCTCGTCCCACTCCCAGTGGAGCGCTTTTTTGGTCAGAACGACCTCTTCCTTCCCGAGCGGACTTCCATGGGCGGCGGAGGTGCCGGCCTTGTGCGGCGAGCCGTACCCGATGGTCGTGTGCACGATGATGATCGTCGGCCGGCGCCTCTCCGCCATCGCGGTGACGATCGCGCGCTCGATCTCGTCGAGATCCGTGTCGCCGCGCGCGACGCGCAGCACATTCCAGCCGTACGCCTCATACCGCTTGCCGACGTCTTCCGTGAAGGTGATCGAGGTCGGGCCGTCCAACGAGACGTTGTTCGAGTCGTAGAGATAGATCAGCTTCGAAAGACCCAGGTGCCCCGCGAGCGAGGCTGCTTCTCCGGAGATTCCCTCCATCAGGTCTCCGTCCGACACGAGCGCGAACGTGCGGTGGTTGACGATCTCGTGCCCGGGGCGATTGAAGCGATGCGCGAGCGCTCGCTCGGCGATCGCCATCCCGATCGCATTCGCCGCGCCTTGCCCCAGGGGTCCGGTCGTCGCCTCGACGCCGGGCGTGTGCCGATACTCCGGATGGCCGGGCGTGCGGCTGCCCCACTGCCGGAACGACTTCAGATCGTCGAGGGTGAGGTCGTATCCGGTCAGGTGGAGGAGGCAGTACAGCAGCATGCAGCCGTGTCCGGCCGAGAGCACGAACCGGTCGCGGTCGGGCCAGTGCGGGTCGCGCGGGTTGTGCTTCAGGTGGTTCTGCCAGAGAACGTAGGCCATCGGCGCGGCTCCCAGGGGAAGACCCGGGTGGCCGGAATCGGCCTTCTGGACGGCGTCGATCGCGAGCGTCCGGATCGTGTCGACACAAAGCTGATCGATGCTTTTGGCGACCGTGCTCAAAGAATCCTCCCCCCTGCGGGAACCGGCCCTCCGGAATTCGAGCGGGTGCGAGCTCCCGATGGCGCCCTCGCGAACCCGTTCCCATTTTTCATCTCGCGAGCCCTCAACGCCATCAAGCCAGCGTAAATCTTATTACAGCGGTTTGCGCGAATCCGCGGCCGGAGCCGGCGCGCGGCGAGCGCCGAATTCGGGTTCGCCGCGGGCGCGAGGCTTGCCCGCGGCAGGAATTGGGGGAGAATCCCTGCCGTGAATCCGTCCCCCGGATCCATGGCCAATGACAAGGTCGCTGCGGAGAAGACCGCCCCGGCGAAGCGCCATCCCCTGACGTGGGAAGCCGACGAAATCGCGACGCGCGACCGGCGCCTGTCCCTCGAGTGGCTCGAGACCGACGGGTTCGGCGGTTTCGCTTGCGGAACCGTGGCGGGTGCGCGGACGCGCCGCTATCACGGATGGTACGTGCCGGCGATCCCGCCGCCCCGCCGCCGCTGGATGTTCGTGGCGGGTTGTGAGGAACATGTCACGGTCGACTCTCAGTCGGTCGGAATTTCGACGCAGATCTACGGCGGCGCGATCAACCCCGAAGGGGATACCAACCTCGCGCTCTTCGCGC
Source organism: Thermoanaerobaculia bacterium (assembly GCA_036518075.1). Lineage (GTDB taxonomy): Bacteria > Acidobacteriota > Thermoanaerobaculia > UBA5066 > Gp7-AA6 > DATDNV01. The sequence continues at coordinate 9,006 of DATDNV010000631.1, read as the reverse complement.
TCGATCCGTTTCCGCGTTGGCTTCATCAAGCCGGACAGTTCTCCGTCGAACGCTCTCTCTGTCTCATCCGCGACCGCTCGATCACCGTCGTCCGCTACGCCAATCGATCCGGCCGCGAGATCACCCTCACCGTGCGCCCGCTGCTGCGGATGATGAGCGTGCATGAGCTGCGCCACGAGACGGACGAATTCGACAGCCAGGTCGAGGTGCGGGGCGAGGTCTCCTGGGTCAAGCCGATCGCCTATCTGCCGCGGCTCTATCTGCGGGGAGTCGGCGCGCGTACCGCGGCCGAGTCGGTCTGGTATCGCAACTTTTCCTATCCGGTCGAAGCGGAGCGGGGGTACGACTCCACCGAGGACCTGTGGAGCCCTCTCGTATGGACCTGGATGCTGGCGCCCGGAGCCGAAGCCTATCTGCTCTTTTCACGGGAGGAGGTGGCCGCGGATCCCTCTCACCTGATCGAGGCGGAACGGCGGCGCCGCACGACGTTCACTCCCACCGGCGACGCGGTCTTCGATGAGATGGCTCGCCGTGCCGAGGCGTTTCTCGTCGACGCCGATTACCGGGAGAGGTCGATCATCGCCGGCTATCCCTGGTTTGCGGATTGGGGCCGCGACAGCATGATCGCCGCGCCCGGCCTCGCCATGAGTACGAATCGATACGGCGCGATCGCCCGGGTCTTGAACTCCTACGCCTCCGTGCGCCGGGAGGGCCTCCTTCCCAACAACTTCATCGGAGAGGAAGGCGAGGCCGAGTACAACTCGGTCGACGCGCCGCTCTGGTTCGTGCTCGCGGTCGAGTGGTTCTGCCGCGCGCGCCGCAACCCGAGCCGGCCGGCGCCGCTGCTCGCGGCGGTGCGGTCGATTCTCTCCGCGTATCACCAGGGAACTCAGTTCGGAATCGGAGTCGCGCCCGATGGTCTCCTGCACGCCGGGGCGCCGGGCAAGGCGCTGACATGGATGGATGCGATCGTGGATGGAGTGCCGGTCACACAGAGGGCCGGCAAGCCGGTGGAGGTCAACGCGCTCTGGCACGCCGCGCTCAAGAGCGCAGCGCGGCTCGAACGGCTCGCCGGCGAGAACGGCCGCGCCCGCGAGCTCGAGTCGGAGGCCTGGCACGTCGCCCGGCGGTTCAACGAGTCATTTTGGTGCGCCGAGAAAGAATACCTGTACGACGTCCTCGGCGACGACGGGCCCGACGACAGCGTTCGGCCCAACCAGATCTTCGCCGTGTCGCTCACGGACGACCTGCTACCGCCGCACCGTGCCCGCGCTGTCTACTGGACGGTCCGGCGGCGGCTCCTGACCCCCTTCGGTCTGCGCACGCTCGACGAGCACGATCCTCGGTACAAAGCGCGATGCGTAGGCCCGCAGAGCGAGCGCGACGCCGCCTATCATCAGGGGACGGTCTGGCCCTGGCTGATGGGAGCCTTCATCGACGCCCACTTCCGGGTTCTCGGGACCAACGAGCAGACCCGCCACATGATGCGGGTCTGGATGGCTCCCCTGCGGGCCCACGTTCGGGAGGCCGGGCTGGGATTCATCTCCGAGATCTTCGACGGCGACCCTCCTCACGCGCCGCGAGGCTGTTTCGCGCAGGCCTGGTCCGTCGCCGAAATCGCCCGCGCCCTCTACACACACCTGTAGCCCGCCTCATCTGAGGTCTCAGACTTCTAAGCTCTCCCCGGAATCGCTGCCGCTGCGGTCCTCGGGCACAGAGACAGGCACCCAGCTCTCGCTCACGGCGAGTGCCCTCGGACAGCGCCGACTCCGGCAGACGCCTCCGCTTCCGGGGTTGGGCTCTCGACTTCATGCGTGTCCACCAGGACCGACGGGTGACGCCGGACGAAGGCCTCGACTGTGCGCGGAGGCCCTCCCTCAGCCATTTCGCTCAGCCGCGGGCTTCTCCCGTAGCGGGGCCTCTCGGACGGCGCACCAGGCGAATCATCTTTACTCGCTGAGTGCGGCTGCGCCGTCCGAGCGGAGCGGCGGACAGAGTCGCCTCCAAGCTCAGAGTCCGCCGCGTCCCCGCGAGGGAGATGCCCGCGAGCGAACCCTCGAACCGACTTCATCCCATTCTCATTCGATTCTCCTCCTCGGGACCAAATCCGTGACAGACTCACGCGGGCTGCGGCGTAGCGGTCTGATAGCGTCTGAGACATGCGCGTCCTTATGCTCGGGTGGGAGTTCCCTCCCTACATCAGCGGCGGGCTCGGGGTCGCCTCCGAAGGGCTGGTCAAGGGACTGCTGCAATCGGGCACCGAGGTCGTGCTCGTTCTTCCGCATCACCCCTTCAACTCAGTGGCCCCCAATTTGAAGATCGTCGACGCGCAGGCGGTCCGCGAGCGGGACGACCCGAAACATCGCAAGCGCTTCCTCCTGAGGCTCCGCCGCGTCCCCTCGCTGCTGCGCCCTTACTCGACCGATACGAGCTACGTCGAGGAGTGGCAGGCGGCGCAAGAGACGAGCACGACGTTCCTGGGACATTACGGACCGAACCTCGGCACCGAGGTCATGCGCTACGCGGAGGTTGCCGGACGCATTGCGCGGCAAGAGCGGTTCGACGTCATTCACGCGCACGACTGGCTGACCTACATGGCTGGACTCGAGGCCCGGCGCGCGTCGGGACGGCCGCTCGTCGTGCACGTTCACGCGACCGAGTTCGACCGCTCCGGCGGCGGGGAGAACCATTTCGTCTCGGACATCGAGAGGCTCGGGCTGACTCATGCCGACCGGGTGATCGCCGTCTCCCGCTACACCGCCGCTCTCGTCACGCGCATGTACGGAGTTTCGAGGGAGAAGCTCCGCGTCGTGCACAACGCGATCGACGCGAGAGAAACGGTCGGCGAGTGGTCGGTCGGAGAGGGCGAGCCTCTCGTTCTCTTCGCGGGCCGCATCACGTGGCAGAAAGGGCCGGAGTACTTCGTCGACGCGGCGGCGCGCGTCGTGCAGGAATTCAGCGACGTGAAGTTCGCCGTCGCGGGCTCCGGCGATCGGATGAGGTCGATGATGGAGCGAGTGGCCGCGTTGGGTATCGGAAGGAATTTCCTCTTCACCGGATTCCTGCCCCCGTCCGAGCTCGACCGGCTCTACGCGCGCGCCGACGTCTACGTGATGCCTTCCGTGTCGGAGCCCTTCGGCCTGACCGCTCTCGAAGCCCTTCAGCATGGAACTCCCGTCATCCTCTCGCGCACTGCCGGAGTGTCGGAAGTCATCCGCAACGTTCTCCTCGTCGAGCCCGAAAACGTCGAGGACCTCGCCTCCAAGATCCTGTCGGTGCTGCTCTTTCCTCCGCTGCGGGACGCGCTCTCCTCGGGCGGGCGCGCGGAAGTCCGCCGCCTCTCCTGGGCGGAGGCGGCCGGGAAATGCCTGGAAATCTATAGGGAGATCGTCGCGTAAGAAGGCATACAATGGCGATGGTCGTCTCATGATTCCCGTTTGTCTCTACTTCCAGGTCCATCAACCCTACCGGCTCAAGCGGTACAACTACTTCGACGTCGGGCGGGACCACCACTACTTCGACGACGCGCAGAACCGGCAGCTGCTCCAGCGGGTGAGCCAGAAGTGCTACCTGCCCGCGACCGCGATGCTCGAGCGACTGCTCAAGCGCCATTCGCGGTTTGCCGTGTCGTTTTCGCTGTCCGGGTGCCTGCTCCAGCAGTTTCGCGACGAGATGCCCTCCGTTCGCGAGAGCTTCCGGCGGCTCGCCGAAACCGGCCGGGCGGAGTTTCTCTCCGAGACTTCTCACCACTCGCTCGCGTGGCTCGCTTCCCGCGACGAATTCGTGGCGCAGATCGCGCTTCACCGCCAGCGGATCATGGAGGACTTCGGGTCCGAGCCCTCGGTCTTCCGCAACACCGAGCTGATCTACTCCGACGAGCTGGCAGCCTTTCTCGAGAGTCGGGGCTATCGAGGCGTCCTCGCCGACGGAGTCGAGCCGCTTCTGGGCCCCCGCTCGCCGCATCACGTGTACCGCGCGGCCTCCCCGCGGGGGCTTCCGCTTCTTCTGCGCGACTACCGGATGTCGGACAACATCGCCTTCCGCTTTTCCAACCGCTCCTGGTCCGAGTACCCCCTGACCGCAGAGAAGTACAACCGGTGGGTTTCCGGCTTGTCGGGCGAAGTGCTTTCGCTGTTCATGGATTTCGAAACGTTCGGCGAGCACCAGTGGAGGGAAACGGGTATCTTCGAGTTCTTCGAAGCATGGGTCGATCAATACCTGGCCGACCCGAACGCGCGGTTCCTCACTCCCTCACAGGCGATTCACGAGTTGCCGGCGCGCGACGTGCTCTCGGCGCCGCGTCTCCTGTCGTGGGCGGACGAGGCGCGCGACCTCTCCGCCTGGCAGGGCAACGAGCTTCAGCGCGACGCTCTGCGCCGGCTTTTCGCACTGGAAACCCGGGTCAAGGCGACCGGATCGGAGACGCTCCTGCGCGATTTCCGCCGCCTCACGACCTCCGACCACTTCTACTACATGGCTACGAAGAGCGCTGCCGACGCCGAAGTGCACGCCTACTTCTCTCCCTACGAGTCACCGTACGAGGCCTATATGGGCTTCATGCACATCGTCTCGGATCTGGAACGACGGCTACCCCGCCCGCGTTCGATTTCCACTTCCATTCAGCCCCACGCCTAGAGAAAAGCTTTCAGCTCTCAGTCCGAATTCGCTCGGACACCGGAAGTGCTATATCTAACTTGGTATAGTGCTTCCGTGATCTTCGAAGATCGTCTCAACCGCCCGGTAGTGTTCTTTCGACGAGCATCGTCTGGCTGACAGCTGCAAGCTGACAGCTGATAGCTTGTCTCCCTGATGGTCCAACCGATCGTTTTGGTCATCTGCGACGGCTGGGGTGTGGCTCCTCCTTCCGCCGGCAACGCCATCACGCGGGCGCGAACTCCGGTCTTCGACCGCTGGCTTCGAGATTATTCGTCGACGACTCTTCTCGCCTCCGGCGAGGCGGTGGGCCTGCCGGCCGGGATGATGGGCAACTCGGAAGTCGGGCACCTCAACCTCGGCGCCGGCCGCATGGTTCCCCAGGATCTTCTCCGCATCGATCTCGCGCTTCGTGACGGCTCGTTCTTCGAGAATCCGACGCTGATCGACGCAATGGAAAAGGCGCGCCGGCCGGATGCCGCGCTCCACGTGCTGGGTCTCCTGTCCGACGGCGGCGTCCATTCTCATGAGCGTCACCTCTGGGGCTTGCTCGAGATGGCCCGCCGCCGCCAGGTCAGCCAGGTCTTCGTCCACGCCTTCACCGACGGGCGCGACACGCCCCCTCGCTCCGCCCAAACCTACGTCGAGAGGCTGGAAGGAAAGCTTCGAGAGACCGGCGGCCGGATCGCGACCGTCTCAGGCAGATATTTCGCGATGGACCGCGATCTCCATTGGGACCGCACCGCGGAGGCGCATCGTGCCGTCGCCGCCGGCCGCGGCTTGACCGCGCCGAGCGCGGGAGCGGCGGTCGCCGCCGCCTACGAGCGCGGCGAGGGCGACGAGTTCATCCGTCCGACCGCCATCGTGGAACGGCCGATCCGGGACGGCGATGCGGCCATCTTCTTCAACTTTCGAGCCGACCGGGCTCGCCAGATGACGCGTGCCCTGACCGAGGAGGAGTTCTCGGAGTTCGAGCGGGGCCCGGCTCCTCGCCTGCACTTCGTCTGCTTCACCGAGTACAAGAAGGAGTTCCCGCTCGCCGTCGCCTTCCCTCAGCGCGCGCTCGAGCACATCCTCGCCGAGGTGTGGGCCGAACATGGCGTTCGCAATCTGCGCGTCGCCGAGACCGAGAAGTACGCGCACGTGACCTACTTCTTCAACGGCGGCGTCGAGCGCTCCTTCCCCGGCGAGGAGCGGACGCTCATCGCCTCTTGGCGCGGCGCGACCTACGACCTCCATCCCCAGATGAAGGCCTCCGAGATCGCCGAGTCGGTGGAGAAGGCGCTGCGCGGCCGAAGCTTCGGCGCCGTGGTCGTCAATTTCGCCAACGCCGACATGGTGGGCCACACCGGCAAGCTCCCGGAGACGATCCAGGGGATCGAGGTGCTCGACCGGTGTCTCGGCCGGGTCGAAGCCTCCGCGCGGGATGCCGGCGCGATCCTGATGATGACCGCTGACCACGGTAACGCGGAGCAGATGACCGATCCGGTGACGGGACAGCCCCACACCGCGCACACGACGAATCCCGTGCCGCTCGTCATCGGCGGCGCCGGGTCCTCTCTCCGGCTGGCGTCCGGGGGAAGTCTCGCGGACGTGGCGCCGACGCTTCTGCGATTGCAGGGGCTGGCGGCCCCCGCCGAGATGACCGGACGCGATCTCTCCGCGCGAACGTAGTCGAGAAACGGACGCCGACCCCGAACGGGAGCCGGCGTCTTCGAGTCTCTTTCCTACTTCAGCGTCCCAAGCAGATCGCGGACTTCTTTGGCTTCCGGGCCGTCAGGCTTGAGCTCCAGGTACTTCTTGAAGTCGGCCTTCGCGTCCGGATTCTTCTTCGCGCTCAGGTTCGCGAGACCCCGGTAGTAGTAGGCATCGGCCTGGCTTGGATCGATCTCGATCGCTTTGCCGAAGTAGGTGGCCGCCTGCTCGGGCTGCTTCTTGTTGATCAGCAGGATGCCGAGGTTCAGATAGACCTGGGGATCCTTGATGGCGCCCGCGGGAAGCTGGTCGAGCATCGCTCGGCCTTCGTCGAGCTTGCCCTGTTCGAGAAGCATGCTTCCGAGCAGCGCCTGGTTCTCCGTGTTCCCGGGCTCGAGCTGCTGAATTTTCTTCAGCGTTTCGATCGCCTTGTCCTGATTTCCTTCGCCGTGGTAGGTCTGAGCCACGCCTCGAAGGAGCGCCGTGTTGTCCGGCACCACCGCGAGCGCCTTCTCGTACTGCTCGCGCGCTTCCCCGTATTTCTTCTCGCCGAGCAGCCGGTTGCCTTCCTCGACATCGTGGCGAACCTCCTCCGCCGCCTTGTTGGGAACGGACGCAGCCTCCGCCGCCGGCGCGGGAGCCGCGGCTTTCTCGAGCCGGATGTCCATCGAGGGGATGCGGCTTCCTTCCTCCAGGCTCACCGACGTCCGCCGCGTCTCGAAGCCCTGGGCGGAGACGTCGACGTTCCATGCTCCACCCGCGAGGCCGAGGACCGCCCAGTAACCCTTCGCATTCGTCTTGGCAGTGAACTTTCCGCCGCTCTGACGCGTCAGCTCGACTGAGGCGTTGGCGACCGGTTGTCCGTCTTTGTCTTTGACCCAGCCGTCGACCCGCGCCTTCCCGCGCCAGTCCTGAGCGAGGAGCAGGGAGGGCGCGAGAAATGCCGCCAGCAACAGCAAACCCAATGAGCGTGTGATCCGCATTGCTTCCTCCGATGGCCCGAAGCGAATGGTCCCGCCGGGCGAGCGGTGGATGTTATGACGAGCGGGAACTCAAGTCGAGCACGGGGAAAGGCAGCCCAAACGACGCAAATTCGCGAGGGCTCGCGCTCGTCTTCTGGGCCGGCGGCCTCTGCTAGGATCAGCCCCTTATGACGCTCTCTAAAGACGTTTACGCTCGGCGGCTCGAGAGAATGCGCGCCCAGCTACCCTCGTTGGGAGCCGATGGGCTCTATGCCACTCCCTCCTCGAACCTCTTCTACCTGACGGGCATCGACTTCCATCGAAGCGAGCGTTTGACGGCGCTCTTTCTCTTCAAGGATCGGGCGCCCTTCGTGCTCTGCCCCGCCTTCGAGGAAGCTCGGATGCGCGGGATGTCCGCAGTCGAAGAAATCCACACCTGGCAGGAAACCGAGGATCCGTTTCGCAAGGCCGCCTCTCTGATGCCGGGGACGCGGGGCACTCTCGCCGTCGAGCCCTCCACCGCCTACGAAGACGTCGAACGTCTCGTCGTTCAAGCGTCCGGCTGGAAGCCGCGTTCCGCCGGCGCTCTCTTCGGCCCGGTTCGGATGGTCAAGGAGCCGGCAGAGGTCGATGTCATCCGCCGGGCCATCGCGGTGGCGGTCGCCCGCTTCCAAAAGGCGTTCTCTGCGCTTCGCCCCGGCGCGGTCGAGGCGGACGTCTCGCATCTCTTCGGCGGAGACAACGTCGTTCAGTTCGGGGAGTCCTCGGCTCTTCCCCACGGCGCTTCGACCCGCCGCAAGCTCGGAAAGAGCGAGGCGGTCCTGATCGACGCCTGGGACAAACCGGAGGGCTACTACTACGACATCACGCGTTCGACCTACTTCGGACAACCCACCGACGAGTACCGCAAGGTCTGGTCGATCGTTCTCGAGGCGCAGTCGGCGGCGATCGACCGCGCTGCGCCGGGCGTCGCCTGCGAGGAAGTGGACGCCGCCGCTCGCCGAGTGATCGAGAAGGCCGGGTACGGGCAGTACTTCAATCACCGGCTCGGACACGGTCTCGGGCTCGACGTCCACGAGCCCCCTTATATGGTCGCGGAGAACCGGACGGTGCTCCAGCCCGGCATGGTCTTCACGTCGGAGCCGGGCATCTACATGCTGGGCAAGTTCGGCGTCCGCATCGAAGACGACATCCTCGTCACGGAAAAAGGGGCGGAGTCTCTTTCCCCACGAGTCTCGCGGTTGGAGTCGATCTCGGCCTGACTTCGAATCGGGTGATTGGACGAATCGGCTGATCTGCTGATCGGGTCATCGGGTGATCGCAAGCAGATTTCGCGCCGCGGCAGAACAGATTTCCCGATCATCCGGCCATCCGATCATCCGATCGGTTCTGATCGCATTCCTCGCGCTGGCGGCGGCCGCGCGTCTCGAAGCGCAGGTCTCGCAAGCGGAAGCCGACGAGGCGGCCGACTTCGCGAAACGAGCCGCGAGAGCGGTCTCCAACGGCTCTCCCCGCGTTTTCGCCGAAGCCCTCGACATCGATGCGATCCTCCAGCGCGGGGTGACTCCGGAAGCCTGGGCCGAGCTCACTCCACGCCAGCGCGATCAGCTCCGCACCGCTGTGCGTTACCACTTTCTCGAGACGCTCGAGGGCCCGCGCTCTTCGGGAGGCGACATCGCCTGGTCCTGGGTCGAGC
>DATDNV010000630.1:0-11993 GCA_036518075.1 Thermoanaerobaculia bacterium | reverse complement strand
GAAGCGCCGCCCAGCGCGCCATCACGGCGATCCCGCGGCCCGCGCGCGCCATCTCGACCATCGCCTCGGTCAGCGCCATCGTCGTCCAGCGCCTGGGCCGGACGCCGGCCGGGACCAGCACGTCGCGAAAAATCGTCAGCTCTTCACGCGGCACTTCATAAGTGATCAGCTCTTCCTCGGCGAGGTCGGCGGCTTCGATCGTTGGAGCCCGGCGCAGACGATGATCGGAGCCCACGACGGCGATGAGCTCGTCATCGAAGAGGGGCTCGAGCGCGATGCGCGAGTTCTTGACCGGATCGGTCACGAGCCCGACGTCGATGCGGCCGTCGAGAAGCGCCGGAATCGGTTCTCGCGTTGCCTCGACGACGACCTGGACGTCGACGGCGGGATATTTCTCTTGGAGGCTCTTCAGGACCGTGGGCAGCCAGTGATAGCAGGTGCTGCATTCGGTCGCGAGCCGGATCGTCCCCTCGGGGCCGGGACGGCTCTCCCGGATCTCGCGCTCGGCGGCGTCGAGCTCTCCCAGGATCTCGTGAGTTGCGGTGAGGAGACGCTCGCCCGCGGCGGTGAGGAGCATCTGCTTCTTCTCGCGCCGGAAGAGGGGGCGGCCCAGCGACTTCTCCGCGTCCCGGAGCTGATGCGACAGCGCCGACTGCGTCAAGTGCAGGCATCGAGCCGCCCGCGTCAGCGAGCCCTCTTCGCTGACCGCCCGCAGGAGCTTCAGGTGTCGGATTTCGAGCGACATGATTCATGAACATATCTCATCGTCTTCGTGAAAACAAAGAATTTGATTCAACTCACGCCGGACGCTAGCCTGCTCGAATGACGAGCGACTTCGCCGGCTTTCTTTCCCGCCGGGCCGCGGAGCCCTCCTATTCTTTTCGAGACCACCTGCGCCGCCGGGGCGGGGCGATCGAGGAGTAGCCGTTGCAACGCCGCCGCCGGCCCGCCGCTCCCGACGCGATCGCATGGGTATGCGCCTCCGAGACACCCGCGGTCGAGCGGGCTCCGGGATTTCGAATTCGAGATCTCTGGCGCGGATCGGGTGGTGCCAGGGCCCAGCTCGCCGAGATCGACCCGGGCGCTCGTTACCCGGGGCTCGACGTTCACGAGCCCGGACCCGAAGAGATCTTCGTCGTCTCGGGCGTGTTCCACGACGGCGTCCGCGAATATCCGGCGGGCTCGTTCATTCACAACCCCGCGGGCTCGTCGCACGAGCCGCAGTCGCCGCAGGGCTGTACGCTCTTTCTCTTCTATCCGGAAGGTTAGTCTCTCTATATCAGATCTGATATAAGACCAAATCCGACGGGGCCGCGACCACCTCGCCCATGTTCACCGGGCCGGATTCACCACTCCCCATTCACCTCCGACTGTTAGGATCAACCGGACGGGCGGCGAAGCAATGCAAATCGGCAAGCGGGTCTGCGAGCTCTTTCGAATCGAGCATCCCGTCCTGCTCGGGGGAATGGCCGGGGCTACGGGAGCCGAGCTCGTCGCCGCCGTTTCCAACGCCGGCGGCCTCGGAATTCTCGGATGCGCCCGCATCCCCCCCTCCGAGATCGGCGCCGCCGTGCGCGCGATTCGCGACCGGACCCAACGGCCGTTCGGGCTCAACCTCCTTCTCTTCTCCGCCGACGAGCCTCTGCTCTCGGCTGTGCTCGAATCGCGGGCATCCGTCTTCTCGACCGCCTGGCCCTGGCCGGAGCAGGACCTGCGCGGAATCTTCGCCAGAGCGCACGACACCGGCGCGAAGGTTCTCCACATGGTCGCCAGCGTCTCCGAGGCGGTCCGCGCGGCCGAGGCCGGCGCGGATGCGATCGCCGCGCAGGGAACGGAAGGGGGCGGCCACGTCGGTCTGATGGGCACGGTGGCCCTCGTGCCCCAGGTGGTGCGCGCGGTCGCGCCGATCCCCGTGGTCGCCGCGGGAGGAATCGCGACAGGCGAGGGTCTTGCCGCGGCGCTCGCGCTGGGCGCCGACGGTGTGCTCGTCGGCACGCGGCTCCTCGCGACGGAAGAAGCGCCGTTACCCGACTCCTACAAGAGGGCGATCGTCGAGAGCGACGGGCACGACACGGTGTTGACGGAGATCCCCGACATCGCGAACGGACGCGTCTGGCCGGGGGCGTGGTCGCGCGTCGTCCGAAACCGGTTCATCGCAGAGTGGAGCGGGCGGGAAGGCGAGCTGCGCGCGCGTCGCGCGGAAGTGGGAGCGCGGATGCGAAAGGCCTTCGAAACCGGGGACCGCGACGGCGCCGCCCTTTTCATCGGTCAGGACGCCGGTCTGATCGACGCGATCGAGCCGGCGGGCGAGATCGTGCGCCGCCTCGTTCGCGACGCGGAGACGATCCTGAGTCGGCTGGCGAGGTAGAACGATGGACAGAAGCGACGTCTCGGAATTTCTCGACTACTGGGAGAAGGTCCGCGGCCGCACCCGCCGCGTGGCGGACTGCATTCCCGAAGACAAGCTGGAGTGGACCTGGAGGGCCGGCAAGTTCTCGCCCGGCGACATCCTGAGGCACCTCGCCGGGATCGAGCGCTGGATGTTCGGAGAGAACGTGCAGGGACAGCAGTCCCGGTATCCCGGACACGGACAGGAGCTCGCGAGTGGAATGGCCGCGGTTCGGAAGTATCTGGATGATCTGCACGGGGACGCGATGGGGATCTTCCGCAAGCTGACGGATGAAGATCTCGTCCGCAAGTGCGAGACTCCGGGCGGCGCCCCCATCTCGATCGGCAAGTGGCTGCGCCTGATGGCGGAGCACGAGATCCATCACCGCGGGCAGCTTTATCTGGAGCTCTCGATGCTCGACGTTCCGACTCCGCCGATCTACGGTCTGACGTCCGAGCAGGTGCGCGAGCGAAGCCTCCCGCTGCCGGGTCGCTAGGTGGTCTGTAACAGTGGAATTGGGACCGGAGCGAGCCGGGCCAACGGGTCCTGTCGCCGTCCACCTCGCGCGCTCGGCTGCGGCCAGATGACTCATATGAGCGGATGGAGGGTTCCTCCGCTCGCACGCGAGGTCTCCGTCCGGCGCCACCCCTTGGCCCTGTCCGTTGGGCGCGAGAGCAGCAACGAGCACCGGAGGCGGCGGCGTTTCCCGAAGGAGGTGATGGGTGAGGAGCACGGAAGAGAGGATCTTGAGCCTCCCTACCGTCTGCGACGAACCCTCAGCGGCGGCCGGAGACCCCTCAACGCGGCCTGCCGCCGCGTGCCTCCGAGGGAAATGCCGACGGCTCTCGAGCGCCTGTCGCGTACTATCGATTCAAGTCGTTGCGGGTCCCTAGCCTCGAGCGGTCGAGGAGCAGCAGTACGTCAGCGGCTCGTCGCTTCCCCGCGCACGACCTCGCCGCCCTTCATGACCCAGTCGATGCGCGAAAGCACCGATACGTCCGCGAGAGGATCTCCCCTGACGGCGACCAGATCAGCCATCGCGTCCTTCTCGACGACTCCCGTTTTCCCCGTCCAGCCGAGAAGCTCCGCGGCAACGGTCGTCGCGCTGCGGATCGCTTCGATCGGCGACATGCCCATTCGCACTTCGTACTCGAACTCCTTCGCCTGGTTGATCTCGGTCCAGGGAAATCCACCGGCGTCGGTTCCAAAGATGACTTTCACGCCGGCCTTGCGGCAATTGTCCAGGGATTTCGCGAGGATCTTCGGCATCTCGCCCCAGATCGGCGCGCCGGCGCGGGCGCGCGGTTCCGCGACGTAAGCGCTCACGGTGAGCGTGGGGCAGAGGTAGATCCCCTTCGCGGCCATCTGGCGGGCGATCTCGGGACGGATCGAATCGCCGTGCTCGATCGAGTCCACGCCGGCTTCGACGGCGATCCGCGTGCCGGTGTCGGACGTCGCGTGGGCCGCGACCTTGATGCGATGGGCATGCGCCTCCGACACGACCGCCTCGATCTCCTCCTTCGTCCAGTTCGGCGGCGAATCGACGTACCCGTCGGGAGTCATTCGCAGCCCGGCCGTGTTCGCGTAGATCTTGATCCAGTCCACGCCGTAGGAGATGTGCTCGCGGACGGCTTTGCGGCAGCCGTCCGCGCCGTCGCAGAGTTGCACGCCGGTCGGAAAGCTCCAGTCCGGCCGAAAGTGCGTGATCGGGTAGCTGCCCGTCGTCGAGAGCGCGCGGCCGACGACCTGGAGACGAGGTCCCGGAATCACTCCCTCGTTGACCGCGTCGCGAAGAGCGACGTCGCCGAAGGACGCTCCCTCGGTCTCGAGGTCCCGCATCACCGTGAACCCGTGCTCGAGCGCGATCCTCAAGGCGCGCACGGCCCTGGCAACCCGGTGCGCCGGATACTCCTTGAGAATCTGCTCGTCATACTCGGCGGAGGTCGCATCTCCCTGCAGGAGGATGTGGGTGTGCAGGTCGGCAAGGCCGGGGAGAACCGTGCGGTCGCCGAGATCGATCACGCGCGCTCCGGCGGGAGCGTTGGTTCCGACGCTCTCGATCCGGTCGCCCCGGACCACGATGACCGGATTCTCGACGTAGCGGCCGGTCTTGACGTCGAGCAGCCGCGCGGCGCGAATGGCGACCACTCCCGTGTCCGCGGCCGCCATCCCCGGCGCCGCGGCGAGAGCGAGCAGGATGACTGCGAGCTTCCTCATCATTCCTCCCCTGTTTCGACGATGAGGATATGTCAGCGAGCGAGCGGCTTTACCGTCTCACTTCTGTTCGAGCGGCAGTCCCTTGCTTTTCCAGGAGTCGAAGCCCCCGTAGAGAGGGTGGACGTTGTGAAAACCCGCGTCGGCCAGCTCCTGCGCCACACGGGCGCTCGAGGCTTCGTGTTTTCAGGTGCAGTAGGTGATGATCGTGCGGTCTCGAGGGATCTCGCCGAGGTGCTCGCGCACTTCGCCCGCGGGAACCCGGATCGCGCCCGGAAGCTTTTCCGACGACTCGCTCCATGCATGCGGATTGCGGCAATCGACGAACGCGATCGGTTCTCCTCGATTCAATCGCTCTTCGACCTCCCAGGGTGTGACCCGGGTGACGGCGACGGATTCCGTTTCCATGAAAGTCCTCCTTGTTCAGCGCCGTTCCGCCATCGCCTCGTCGTGAACCGGCGCGCCGGCGGCGTGCTGAAGGCCCCGCTCGTAGCCGTGCCGAAACGGTTCGGTTCCGTAGCTGTCGGGGTAGCGCCGGCGAAGCTCGGAGGGCATCCGAACGTAGGGTTTGCCGAGGCTATCGGGGTGCAGCGCGGACACGAACCCGCGGCGATAGTGAACCTCGTCATCCTCGAAATGACCGCCGGTCTCTTCGTAATGCTCCCTCTCCGGCTCTCGAATTCCGATCCACCACTTCTCCCGAGCCGCGTCGAGGCTCTCGGCTCCCGCTGCCTCCAGAATCTTTCGCGCCTGAGCGGCCTCTTCCTCGGTGTCGGCCATGACGAACAGGATCGAATGCCCCCGCGCCAGCGCGTCGCGATAGAGGTAGACCTCGTCTTTGGGAAGGCCGTGTTCGGTCTTCTCTTCGAAGGCTTCGCCGGCTTTCGCGCCGCCGATCACGCCGCCCGCTCCCAGCAGGGCCGCGGCCGCGAGCCCGATCGCCGTCACCGCGCCGACGCCGGGTATGAGAAGGCTGGCGGCCGCCGCCCCGATCCCCAGACCCGCGGTCGCTCCGACCGCTCCACCGACGACGCCACCGACCGCCTTTCCGACGCCGGGCGCTTCGGCCTCGTCGATCGGAAGGGCGGAGATGTCGGCGTCCGCCGTCTCGGGCAAAAGAAGCTGGATGCGATCCAGAGGCACGTCGCGGGAACGCAGCTGCCTTGCGGCGGTTTCGGCTCCCGATCGAGTCGTGAAGATTCCGACGGCCGTTTCCATAGAGCCTCCTCGTCTTGCGGAAATTCCCGGCGCGGGCGCGGCATCGGACCGCGGCCCGCGGCGAGAGTCTTGTTGTCGGCGCGCGACTACTCCCAGTAGGCGGGCACGTCGTAGTACCGGTAGACCCTAGTTTGGAACTCCCGGTCTCCGGTCCCGGGCCACTGATCCTTGTCGAATCCGGGCGCGTCCTTCAGCCTCTCCTTCGTGACGTCGAGGATGAAGTTATGGTTGATCGTGTCGAGCTTCATCGATTGCCAGGGAACGGCGAAGAGCTTGTCGCCCAGACCGAGAAATCCGCCGAACGACAGCACGCAGTACGCGACGCGTCCGGTGTCGAGGTCGAGCATGTAGTCCTGGATATGCCCCAGGTTTTGGCCGGCCGAGTTGACGACCTTTTCGTTCTTGAGTGTGTTGGCGGAGAGAACCTGGGGACGTTCGGTAACCGTGGATACCATGAGAGCGGACCTCCTTGAAAAATGGGATTGAAATGACGACTCACACGAGTCGAGTGTTTCCTCCTTCAAAGATGGCTTTCGCCACCGCAGACGTCTAATTCAGCGCGCACGAGTCGGCCGATGCCTCGTGATGCTCGATCGCAGGCGCGCACCAGGGAAAAGAGCAAGAAGCGAGCCAGTGGGCGGACGAGCAACCGCCCTGATCTTTTCGCTTATCGCCACGAGCTGCGGGCCTCTCCCGCAGCGGGGCCGCTCGAACGGGACAGGCGGCGCGGCAGTCGCTTCGCGACCGGCGCCGAGGATCCTCTGATCGCGATGATGTGAGGCTGCGGGCTCCGGGTTGGAAAATTTAATTGGCCGCGAAGCGACCGGTTCAGATGTTCGCGCAGCGGGCCGGTTCAGACGTTGCCGCCTCCCCGCGAGGGAGATGTCCGCTAGCGAGTTCTCAGGCGGGCTCGGCCCGCTCTTCGGCCTCGGCGGTGAGCGGCAGACGCAGCCGCGCGATCGCGCCGCGAGCGCCGGTTCGGTTCTCGAGAGTGAGCGTGCCGCCGTGCGCTTCCGCGATCTGCCGGCAGAGCACGAGCCCGATTCCCGACCCTCCCGGTTTGGTCGTGAAGAAGGGCACGAAGAGGTTCGTGGTGCTCGAAAGGCCCGGGCCCTCGTCCTCGACGGTGATCTCGAGCTGCGGCGGATCGACGCCGGTTCGGCGCCATCCCACGGCCACGTCGCCGCCGGTCTCGAGCGCGGCATCGACGGCGTTGCGCACGAGATTGATGAGCGCCTGCTCGAGCTGGTCCGGATCGGCCGCGATGCGCGCCGGCGGACCGCCGGTCACGGCGACGGAACGTCGAGTCTCCAGCCGCGCCACTCGCGCGATGAGCTCGCCGGCGTCGAGCGGCCGGGGACGCGGCTCCGGAAGGCGCGCGAGCTTCGCGTAGGCGCCGGTGAAGCGGGAGAGCGCCTCGGCGCGCTTGCCGATGACCGCGAGCCCGCGCCCCATGTCCTCGCGCCAGTCGTCCGGCAGAGGGTCGGCGGCGATCGTCTTGGCGAGGCTTCCCGAAATCGACTGGATCGGCGCGAGCGAGTTGTTCAGCTCGTGGCCGAGCACTCGGATCAGGCGCTGCCAGGCCTGACGCTCCTCCTCCCGCAGCGGACGGCTCACGTCCGCGATCACGAGAAGGCGGTGGGGAAGGCCGGTCTGGCGGAAGTTGCTGGGCCGGATCTCCCATCTCCCGCTTCCGCCGGGGAAGGTCGCCTCGATGACGCGCGGCGTCTCGGACTCCAGACATTCGGCCAGACCCAGCTCCGCGGCCGTGCGGTGCAGCAGATGCGGCTCCGCCTGCGCGAGAAGCCGCTCTCCCGCGCGGTTGGTCAGCCGCAGTTTTTCATCCGCGTCGAACGCGAAGATCGCGACGTCGATTTCTTCCATGACCTTGCGCAGCAGGGCGGTGGCCTCGAGCGCTCCGAGCCGCTGCTCGCGGAGAATCTCGACGAGCGCGTTGATCTCGAGGAGGACCTCACCGAGCGGGTCGCGGCGGCGGCCGCCGCGAGCCTGGATGGAGAAATCCCCGTCGCGCATTGCGGACAGCAGGTTGGCGACGGTCTGAAGCGGCCGGACGACTCGATTCCGCAGGGTGCGAACGCACAGGATCCAGACCAGAAAGACGAGGCCCGTCAGCACCCAGCGCGTGGAGGTCGCGAGGTGGCTGGTCCACAGAAACACTTCGGCCAGGATCGCGGCCGGAAGCGTCGCGGCCGCGGCCAGCAGAACGAGACGTTTGTCGTATGTGACTCTCATGCGTCTGCCGCGGTGAGGTAGAGCACCTCACATTCTGAATGGTTCCAGGGTCAAGGTTCAAAATTGACTCTAATCATGGGCACCTCAACCTTGAACTTTGAACTTATCTAGAGTCCGTACTTCTCCAGTCGCCGATAGAGCGCGCTGCGCGAGAGTCCAAGCGCCCGAGCGGCTTCGCTGACGTTGCCTCCGTACCGCGCCATCGCTTTTTGGACCAGGACGCCTTCCACCTGCTCGAGGCTCATGTCCTCCAGGCGCGGGGAAGCATCGAGGTCGCGGCGCAGCCCCAGCTCCGCCGGGCGGATCGTCGCTCCCTGGGCGAGCAGGACCGCGCGCTCGATGGTGTGGTCGAGCTCCCGGACATTGCCGGGCCAGGGGTGATTCATCAGAGCCTCGAGCGCGGCACGCTCGAACGCGGCGGCCGGTTTGTTGTAGCGGCGCGCGTGAATTCGCAGGAAATGCTCGGCGAGAACCGGGATGTCTTCGCGCCGCTCCCGCAGCGGAGGCACGCGGATCTCGATCGTGTTCAGCCGGAAGAGGAGGTCCTGGCGGAAGCGGCCGGCGGCGACTTCGGCGTGCGGGTCCGCGTTGGATGCAGACAGAACGCGCACGTCGCTCTTGCGCGTGCGCGAAGAGCCGAGTCTCTCGAACTCTCCCGTCTCGAGCACTCGCAGGAGTTTCGCCTGTTGGCCCGCCGGGACGTTGGCGATTTCGTCCAGGAAGAGCGTGCCGCCGTCGGCGAGCTCGAAGCGCCCGACCCGATCCGCCCGGGCGTCGGTGAACGCTCCCTTGACGTGTCCGAAGAGCTCGCTCTCGAAGACGCCTTCCGAGATGCCTCCTGCATTCAACGTCACGAGCGGACGGGACGCTCGCGGAGACGCCGCGTGCAGCGCGCGCGCGACCACTCCCTTTCCTGACCCGTTTTCGCCGGTGATCAACACGTTCGCGGAGGATGGCGCCACACGCGTGATCACTTCGAGGACCGGCTGCATCGCGGGGGAGCCCGCGATCATGGCAGGCTGTCCGTCCAGGCGAAGGATCCGGTTCTCCGCCTCGAGACGCTGGCCGCGGCGCAGGGCCCGCCCGAGCGCGATCTGGGTGCGCAGCGTCGTCAGCAGGCGCGGATTGTCCCAGGGCTTTTGAACGAAGTCGCGGGCGCCCCGGCGCATCGCCTCGACGGCGAGGTCAACCGTCCCCCATGCGGTCATGACGATGACCGGCAGCGATTCGTCCAGGTCGCGGAGCCGTGCGAGCAGGTCGAGTCCTTCGGCGCCCGACGTGGTGTCGCGCGCGTAGTTCAGGTCGACCAGGGCCGCGTCATAGTCGCGGCGGTCGAGGGCGGCGAGCACCGCCGCGGGAGAGGAGACCGTTTCCGTCTCGATCCCTTCGCTTTTCAGGAGCAGCCGCAGCGCTTCCAGCACGTCCCGCTGATCGTCGGCGACGAGAACTCGGGCTGCCGTGTTGGCCATTACAAGAGCTTAACCTGCATCATTTATGAATGACTCCCAAAGCGTCGGCGCGGCTTTCGTTGCGAGAACAGCGCCGACAGTTTTTCAACATAGAGCTGAGCCCGCTTGAGCGCCCCCGTGTAGAAAAGTTGATTGGCCGCGAAGCGGCCGGTTCAGTTGTCTCGCAGCGCGTCCATCGGATCGACGCGCGTCGCCCGCCGGGCCGGCAGATAGCTCGCGAGCCCGGCGACGACCGCCAGCAGAACCGTGATCCCCGCGAGCACGGCCACGTCGGCCGGGCGCACCCCGAAGAGAAGCGTCGACAGGACGCGGCCGAGCAGGAGGGTTCCGGCGAGCCCGGCCAGGATGCCCGCGCCGGTCGTTCCCATCCATCGGGCGAGGATCAGCCGCACGACATCGCGCGCCTGTGCGCCGAGCGCGATGCGGATTCCGATCTCTCGCGTGCTTTGGCCGACGGCGAGGCTGACGACCGCGTAGAGTCCCATCGTGGCGAGGGTCAGCGCCGCGAGCGCGAACGCCGCCAGAAGACCGGTCATGAGCGAGGCGGCGCTCCGGTCCGCGGACACGAACTGCGTCATGGCCTGCATGTTGGAGACCGCCTGCTCCGGCCGCAGCGATCGGATCTCTCCGAGCGCGGCCTGAGCGACGGCGGAGGAATCGGCGGCGCTGGCGAGAACAATCGTCATGCTCCGCTCGGGGGCCTGCGCGAACGGAAAGAAAAACTCGGGGCGCACGTCCGCGGCCACTCCGCGGTGGCGGACGTTCTTCGACACGCCGACGATCTCGACCCAGGGCCGGCCGGTGTCGGCCCGTCCTCGCCGAAACCGCTTTCCGACGGCGCTCTCACCGGGCCAGTATTTTCGAGCCAGCTCTTCGTTGACGATCGCGACCGGCGGAGAGGAGGCCGAATCCGCGAGCCGGAACGGCCGTCCCTGGAGCAGCGGAATGTTCATCGTGCGGAAGTAATCGGGCGATACGACGACGCGTCCGACCCGCGGCTCCTGTCCCTGCGGGGGAGCCGGCTGTCCTTCCGCCATGATGAACGTCCAGGAGTTGTTTCCGCTCATCGGGAGGGTGCTGACGGCGGCGGCGGCGCGGACGCCCGGAATCGCGGCGAGGCGCTCGAGAAGCGGATCGAAAAACGCGCGCGCGCGGCTGTCTTCCGGGAACTCGCGCTCGGGAAGATCGATCTGCATCGTCAGGACGCCCTCGGAGCGGAACCCCGGATCCACGTCGCGCAGCCTCCAGAGGCTCTTGACGAGAAGGCCGGCCCCCGAGAGCAGAACGATCGCGATCGCGACCTCCGAAGCGACGAGCGCGGTTTGGAGCTTGCGCCGGCGTCCGCCTCCGGAAGTTCGGGGAGATGCGTCGCGAAGCGATTCGCCGAACCGGCCGCGCGAGGCGTGAAGCGCCGGAAGGAGCCCGACCGCGGCCGCGCAGACCGCGGAAACGAGCAAACCGAAGAAGAAGACCCGGGCATCGAGCCGAATCTCCGGCGTCCGCGCGGTGCCCTGGGGGAGGAGCCGGAGAAAACCGGCGACGCCCCAGATCGAGAGCAAGAACCCGGCGGCCCCGCCGGCCGCGGCCAACACGGCCGACTCCGTCAGCAGCTGTCTCACGATGCGCGCCCGGCTCGCGCCCAGGGCGATGCGCACGGCAAACTCCCGCTCCCGGGCTCCCGCACGCGCGAAGAAGAGCTGCGCGATGTTGGCGCATCCGATCCCGAGCACGAGAGCCACCGCCCCGAGGAGCAGGAAAAGGCCCACCCGGAATTTCTTTCCGAACAGATCATCCTCGACTCGGAGAACGTTGACCTCGAATCCCGCGTCCGTCTTCGGGTATGCCGCCGCGAGGCCGCGAGAGACCGAGTCGAGGTCTGCGCGGGCTTGAGCCACGCTGACTCCGGGACGAAGTCGCGCGACGGCGAAGTAGTCGCGATCGCCTCGATCCGGATTACCAAGATCAGGGCTGAGCGCGGTCCAGATTTCGATCCCCTCGTCGCCCGGGAAGGCGAAATCCTCGGGCATGATGCCCACGATCGAGTAGGCCTGGCCGTCGAGCGTGAGTGAGGATCCGAGGACGCTCGGGTCGGCGCCATACCGGCGGCGCCACGCGCCGTGGGAAAGAACGGCGATGCGCGAGGCCTGCGGGCGGTCGTCGGCGGGACCCACGGCGCGTCCGAACAACGGCCGGCCTCCGAGCGTTGCGAAGAAGTCGCCGCTGACGCGGGCCACTTGCAAAGTCTGCGGCTCGCCGCGTCCCGTCAGAGTGGGATTGAGATCGAGGAACACGGCCATGCGCTGGAAGCTTCGCGCGCGCTCGCGCCAGTCCTCGAAGTCCCGATAGGAGACGTTCGCATGGTCGAAGCCGGCGGCCCGATTCGCGGCCCAGAACGTGACGAGCTGATCGGGCTGCGGAAGCCGAAGGGCGCGAAGGAAGAGGGCGTCGAC
>DATDNV010000629.1:0-13638 GCA_036518075.1 Thermoanaerobaculia bacterium | reverse complement strand
AGGCGGCTCCGGCTCTCGCGTTCGGAAACACGGTCGTCCTGAAACCCGCGGAAGCGGCCTCGCAGATGGGGACTCTTCTCGCCGAGACCGCCGCCGCCGCCGGCCTGCCGGAGGGAGTCTTCAACGTGCTTCTCGGGTCCGGTTCGGTCATCGGCGATCCGCTGCTCGCTCACGAGGCGGTCGCCGCCGTGAGCTTCACCGGCTCTTCGGCCGTCGGCGCTCGCGTGGCGGCCGCCGCGGCCGCCCGCAACATCCGGTTTCAGACGGAAATGGGAGGCAAGAACGTCGCGATCGTCCTTCCGGACGCAGATCTCGACAAGGCCGCGACGCTCGTCGCCGCCGGCGCGATGCGGTTCGCCGGGCAGAAGTGCACCGCGACGAGCCGGGTCGTCGTCGACGCGGGCGTCGAAGACCAGTTTCTGAAGAAGCTGCGCGCGCAGGTCGAAGCGCTGCCGCTGGGTCCCGTCACCGATCCGGCCGCGGCCGTCGGGCCGATGGTTTCCGACGACGCGAGGAAGGCGGTGGCTCAGACGATCGCGAGCTCCGGATTGAAGCCGATCCTCGGAGGCGCCGCACCGGCGGAACCTGCCTACTCCCGCGGCTATTTTCTTTCCCCGACAGTCCTTTCCGGAGTGGATCCGGACTCGCCGCTCGCGCAGGAGGAGCTCTTCGCTCCTGTCGCGGCGGTCATCCGCGCGCGCAACGTCGACGATGCGATCGCGCTCGCCAACCGAACCCGGTTTGGGCTTTCCGCGGCGCTCTTCACCAAAGACATCCAGAGCGCATTGACCTTCATCCACCGCATCGAGGCGGGACTCGTCCGCGTCAACGGCGACACGACCGGCGTCGATCCTCACGCCCCGTTCGGCGGCATGAAGGGCTCATCCTCCGGCACGCGCGAGCAGGGACCCGCCGCGCGCGAGTTCTACACGGAAATCAAGACCGTTCAGATCTCGGGATAGAGGCGCGCTCGCCGCGTCGCCGACCCTGCCGGCCGAAGCCATCGCGGATACCGTTCGGATGGAAACGAGGAGATCGCCGCGCGCTGCTCTCCGGCGCAGGTCTTGCAGCAACTTCATGGTTCGACAGGGAGGTGACCAATGAGAGTTCAGGAGATCATGACCCCGAATCCCGCCTGCTGTACGCCGCAGACGCCGCTGCTCGAAGTGGCGCAGATGTTCATCGATCACGACTGCGGGGCAATTCCGGTCGTCGAGAGCGAGAGCAGCCGCCGTCCCGTGGGCATCATCACCGACCGGGACATCGCGTGTCGGGCCATCGCCGCGGGGAAGAATGCCCTCTCCTTGACGGCCCGGGACTGCATGTCGACTCCCTGCGTGGTGGTCGTGCCCGAGATGAGCCTGGCCGAATGTTGCGAGATCATGGAGCGGAACAAAGTCCGCCGGATCCTCGTGATCGACAAGGCGGGCAACTGCTCCGGGATCATCGCGCAGGCAGACATCGCTCTGCGCGGCCGAGAGCGAAAGGCCGCGAAGGTCGTTCGCGAGATTTCCCGGCCGACGAAGAACTCGGCTGCGGTCGAAACGCGGACGACCTAGACTTTCCGCGCCGGAGCCCCGAGCGCGCGCTCCCGCGCAGCGTCCGGGAAGACCGTTGGCGCTATTTCGCCTGCGGCAGATAGCTCTGCGGGATCGGGTTGTCTGGCCTCTCGGTGTCCCAGATGACCGAGGCGATCCACCAGCGTTGGCCGTCGCGGACGAGCTGGATCGAGTTGATGCCGCGGACGAAGGGCTTGGCGTCCGACTCGGTGTGGCGCGACTCGTAGGTCGAGAAGATCTGGCAGACGTTGCCGAAGCAGTCGGTCCGCCGCGAAAGCTCCTTCTCGTAGAAGCCGGTCGGCGGCGTTCCCTTCTCCTTGGCCGCCGCCATCGCTTTCTTGAATCGCTCCTCGAAGCCGTCGACGTCGATGACCGTGAAGAGAGCCTCCTCCGGCTTTCGCGGCGGAACGAGCATCCCCACGGGAAGAAAAATGGAGCGCATCCGCTCCCAGTTGGGAGAGGCTTCGGGCGCATGGCTGACCGACCCGTAGAGCGCCGCGATGATCGCCTCGGGCGAAGCCGCGTCGGCCGGCGGAGGCGGTTCGCGGCGCCGCATCTGACCGGCGGCCACGGACGCGGCCAGGAGTAGTACGACCAGCGACAGACTTGTTCTCTTCATGGAATCCTCCACCGCCATTCTCGCATCGCGCGGTTATATCAGATCTGATATTATCCGTTCTCGGCGCCGCCGCCGAGGCTCTTGTCGAAGACATGCTGGGTCTTGTCCAGGGCGAACCCGGCTTTCCGGTAAAAATTGTGGGCGCGTTCGCGTGTGACTCGGGTGCGCACGCGAAGCGTCCGGTGCCCGCGGGCGGAGGCCCAGGATTCGGCCTCTGCGACGAGGAGGCGCCCGATGCCGCGGCTCCGGGCGCCTTCACCCACGATCAGAGCGTCGATGAGCGATTTCGGCTCGTCGGCCAGCGACTCCTCGGCGCTCACGTGAATCCAGCCCACCACGCGGCCGCCGTCTTCCGCGACGAAGAGGGCGTGCCTCTCAGGCGAGAGCGCCTCGAGGCGGCGCTTCGCTTCAAGCTCGTCGAGAGGGTAGCCGAGCTCGCCGGACAGTCTGGCGACGTCCGCGAGGTCGTCTCGAGTCATCGCGCGGATCCTCACGAGCCTCCGCAAACGAGCGAGAGAATACAGGGAAATGCAACCATGCCTCTCGTGGGCTTACGGTCAGAAGAGTGAATTGGCCCGCGAAGAGGGCCGGTTCCGATGTCCGGGCTCCAGCTCGATGCGTCCCTGCGGATAGTCGATCGTCAGGCGATACGACTTCAGAAAGTTGTATCCGACGATTCCGTCGAAATCCGTCCCGCAAGCCTTGGTGATCGACGAGAAAAAATCGGCGCTGGTCACTTCGAGGTCGCTCGAGCGGTGATGGCCGATGGCGAGACTCGCGAGCCTGCCAAAGGAGACGGAAATCTTTCCTCCCGCTCCCGTCCCCTGTCGGTCGCCTGGTTGCATCGGGATCCCGAGTCGAGCGGCGAACGCCGGGGAGATGGCCGTCATCGAAGTGCCGGTGTCGAGGCAAAAGCGGTACGGCCCGGATCCATTGACCTCGACCGGCAGCACCATCAGGGGTTTCGTCGGCGCAATCTCGAACGGGACGGCTGCCTCTTCGCAAGGACCGCCGGTGGCCGAGGAGAGCTTCAAGACGTTGTGACCGTAGTCGACCGTCACTCGAAAGTGGTTCAGCACGTTGTAGCCGATGTCGCCGTCGATCTTCGACCGCGTGACCTCGCCGATCCGCGCGAGCTCGTCGGTCAGTCCGACTTCGACGTCGTGAAGCTCCGTTTCGCCGATGGACAGCGACCCGACGCGGCCGAGCTCGATCGAAACGTTCCCGCCCGCGCCCACGCCTTCTTCGGTTCGTGTCACGGCGACGCCCAGGCTTCGCGCCAGCTCCGTGGACAGAAGCGAGATCGACGCACCGGTATCCAGGATGAACTCGTAGGGACCTTTTCCTTCGACGAAGACCGGCACCAGGATCAAAGGGTTCCTTCGCGGTGTCAGGCGGAACGGAACCTCGGCGACCATCGTTGGCCGGGCGTTCATGAGCGCTTGCGGGCGGAGCGCCCGGAGGACCCGCGCGGAGCTCCCGAGCGCAGCGCTTCGATCGCGACCTGCCGGAGCGACTGACGGATTCGCTTCATCTCCGCGCTGTGTTTGCGGATCCGGGTAAAGAGCTCGGACTGCGCGTCGATGCCGGCGCCGACGAGAAACGCCGCCGCCTCGGAACGGCTGCCGAAAAGACCGGCCTCGACCAACTGATCGAGCCGGCTCATCGCGGTATCCGCGAGCCGCATCATGACGACGTTCGCGCGTTCCCCTTCGAGCCCGCAGAAGCGGCCCAGCAGCTTCTGGAGCTCGGGAACCTCCGATAGCGGCAGAGCCGCGACGTAGGCGCGCACTTTGGGGGGACGGGGCCGCACAGGCATGCATTACATGTAATTCAATTACAACCGTCTGTCAAGGCACTCGGGCGTCTGCGCTAGACTCCGCGCCGACGCCGCGCCGACCGGAAAGGAAGGACCGATGGACGCGCCCGAGACACACTCGCTGCCCGAGAACGCTTACCGGCCGCTCGCTTCCGGCGAGGTCTATCGGCCGATCGTGCCGGCGGCGGCAAAGCTGCCCGAGGCGACCGGGCGCGCCATCGGATGGGGTCTCTTCCTCTGCGCGATCTTCACGGCCGCTTCCGCCTATTCGGGGCTGAAGGTCGGCCAGGTCATGGAGTCTGCGATCCCGATTTCGATCCTTTCGATCGGACTCGCCCGCACCTATGCGCGGCGGTCGACGCTTCTCGAGAACATGATCATGACCGGCATGGGCGGCGCCGCGGGCGCCGTCGTCGCGGGCGCGATCTTCACGCTGCCCGCCCTCTACATATTGAAGCTCGATCCGCGCCCCTGGCAGACGATCCTGATCTGCCTGGCCGGCGGGTGTCTGGGCATTCTCTTCTTCATTCCGCTGCGCCGCTATTTCGTCGCGGACATGCATGGGCGCTTTCCGTATCCGGAAGCGACCGCGATCACGGAGGTCCTGGTCACCGGCGAGAAGGGCGGCTCGCAGGCGAAGCTCCTGCTCCAGGCGACGGCGATCGCCGGCGTCTACGACTTCTTCGTGACGACCTTTCAGATCTGGAAGGAGTTCGTTGACCTTCGCTTCGTCCCCGCCGTCCAGTCCCTGGCCGACAAGGCCAGGATGGCTTTTTCCTTCGATGCCATCGGATTCATTCTCGGCCTGGGCTACGTCATGGGACCGCGTCCGTCGCTCCTGCTTTGCGCTGGAGGCGTGCTCTCCAATTTCGTTCTCGTACCGCTCATCTGGTTCATCGGTCAGCATCTGCCCGACACCGCCATCTATCCCGCGACGATCCCGATCGCGAAGATGACCGCGACCCAGATTTTCCGCAGCTACGTTCGCTTGATGGGAGTCGGCGCGATCGCCACCGCGGGGATCTTCGGCGTGTTGAAGTCGCTCAGGATCGTCGCGGGTTCCTTCCGTGTCGCGTTCAAAGCGTTTCATTCGGGCGGCGAGCACGGTATGGAACGCACCGACCGCGACATCTCGGTCATGCAGATCCTGATCGGCATCGTCCTTTCGACGCTGGCGGTCGCCGGGTTTCTGGGGAGCCTGAAGACGTCGCCGGTGGTGCTCGGCGTGGGGCTTCTGCTGACGATCGTCTTCTCCTTCTTCTTCGCTTCCGTCGCGGCGAACGCGATCGCGACCACGGCGCGCAATCCCGTCTCCGGAATGACGATGTTGACCATCATCATCTCTTCGGTCGTTCTCCTGAAGTTCGGTCTTTCGGGCCGCACCGGAATGTTCTTCGTGATGGCGATCGCGGGAGTCGTCTGCACGGCGCTCTCGGTCTCCGGCCAGACGATCACAGACCTGAAGTCGGGCTACTGGCTGGGCTCGACTCCGGCGGCGCAGGAGAAGGTCAAGTTCCTCGGAGTCGCCATCTCGGCCGCGGTCTCCGGCATCGTGATCGTGGCTCTGGCGAGGACGTTTCAGTTCGGCGAGGCGGCCGCCGGAGATACGCGCGTCGTTCTCGCGTCGCCGCAGGCTTCGATCATGAAGTCGCTCGTCGAGGGCTTCATGAGCCAGCAGCCGGTGACCTATCTGCTTTTCGGAACGGGGGCGATGATCGCGCTCGCCATGGAGATGCTCGAGGTACCGGCGTTGATCGTCGCGCTCGGAATGTACCTGCCGTTGGAGCTCAACACGCCGGCGCTCGTTGGCGGCTTCATCGCCCATTTCGTGAACCGGCGGTCCGAAAGATTGGGCGGCGAGGCCGGCCGCTCGATGCGCGAGCGCGGCATCATCATCGGCTCGGGGCTGATGGCCGGTGGCGCGCTCGGCGGAGTGCTGGGCGCAGCACTACGGCTCTTCAACTGGTACAGAGAGGATCGGATTCACACGCCGTTCTATGACTACGACCCCGTTTCGCAACTCGTCAGCGCCGCGGCCTTCATCGGGCTGTGCATCTACTTGTGGCGCGGCGCGGTGAAGAGATCCAGGAGTCTGTGATCCGAACGGCGTCAACCGGACCTCGAAATCACGCCCGCTGTGCTGCTCCCGGCGGCGGAAGACGATACGCTTCCCGAGCTGGTTTGAGCGGGCGCAGAAGCCAGTAAGGCCGGCGCGTGGCGTCGGGCGAGACGCGCGAAGCCGGCCGCGTCAGCGCGAGCCACTCCTTGTAGGCGACGCGCGCTTTCGCCGTGTCTACGACTACATCGCCATAGCGGTCACCCGGTTGCGCTCGTTGGACGCGCACCGCCTGATGCCAGCAGTGCATGCCCGAGACCGGATCCGGCTGGACGGGGAAGGTCAAGTTCTGGTGGACGCCCGCGTCGGCCCACCAGACGCGCAGCGTGTCTGGGTCCTCGGAGGCGAAGGGCGAGACGTCTTTTTCGCGTCGGAGCGACCAGCGGGTGCCTTCGCGGCCCAAGCCGACGGTGGCCATCATCTGCCGCTGTCCATGCTCGGAAAGCTTCCATCGCCCCATGTGGTGGCTGCAGGCCACGACGCCGGGACGGATCCCCTCGGTGACCCAGGCTTTGACGACGAAGTGGCCGATGCGCGTCGCGACGCGCACGAGATCGCCCGTCGCCAGACTCATCAGCGAGGCGTCTCGCGGATGGATCCAGAGCGGGTTGGAGTGCGCGATCTCGTCGAGCCACTTCGAGTTGGCGCTTCGCGTGTGGATCTGGACCGGCAGTCGGAACGTGGGGATGAGCGGCATCTCGCCCTGGGCAAGGCGCGTGGGGTGGATGTGGCTCCGGATGTAGGTCGGGAGCGCGTACTCGGGCCAGCCCCACTGCGCCAGCGTCCGCGAATAGAACTCGAGCAGTCCCGAAGGAGTGGGAAATCCACGCCGCACGGCGCCGTCCACCTCGACGCCGACCGGCCGGCGGCCCTCGGCGTCGGAGTCGATCGTCGGCAGGGGAACGATATTCGGCGAGTCGGGCTTGGGCGCTCTCGTATAGACGCGCCCGAACGGAGTCACCCGCACGTCCTCGAGCTCCTGCTCCGGCACGGACTCCTGATGGAGGGGACCCACGTGCCGCCGCACCTCGAACGCTCCGTAGCGGCGCATGTACTCGAGCGGCGTGGCGCTCTCGGCGGAGGCGCGCTCGCGAAGGCCCGGGACCGAGTTCTCGAAGATCCATCCGTAGTACTCGTCGACGGTGAGCTTCTCGCTCGGGCGCTTCTTCGATTCGAAGAACCGGCGGATGCCCAGCGAGCCATCGGGATCGATCCGCCACGACAGCTCGATCCAGAATTCGTTTTCTTCCCAGACCTCGCCCGGGTTGGCCGCGCGCGTGTCGGCGACCGGTTCGCCCAGCCGTTGCCGGGCCGCGCGGAGAATCGGCTGCCGGAATCCGATCCACTGGGCGTCGTGCGTCTCGTAAGAGTGCAGATCGTGCCGCTCGCTGCCGACGCCCATGGGCAGGACGTAGTCGGCGAAATAGGCGGTCTCGCTCCAGGTGGGAGTCAGCGCGACGTGAAGACCCACGCGCTCTTCGTCGGTGAGCGCTTCGATCCACGAGAAACCGTCCGGGTTGGTCCAAACCGGATTGTAGACGCGGCTGAAGTAGACGGCGAGCTTCCCCCGACCGTCCTTCAACAGGTGCGGAAGAAGGAACGACATCTCGTTGATCGAGAGCGGATAGTCCTGCGGATAAGTCAGATCGTTCCAGACCTTCGGATGCGGCGGTGTGTGGATCGGCTTCGGGACGAACTTGTTCCAGGCGTTCGGGAAGGTCCCTCCTTCCGTCGCGACGGCGCCCAGGAGCGCGTTCAACAGAAATAGCGTGCGCGCGACCTGCCATCCGCCGAGATTTCCCGAGGCGGCAGAGCGCCATGTGTGCGAGGAGAAGCGTGTGCCCGCCGTGGCGACGACCTTGGCCACCTCCTCGATCGTGGCGGCGTCGACCCCCGACTCCTTCGCGGCAAAGTCGAACGTGTAGTCCTCGTAGAGGTTCTCGAGAGCCTTCTCGAAGTGGGAGAACGTCGCCTCCTCGCCGTTCTTGCCTTCCGCCTCCATGTACTCCCGCCAGTTCCACCACCGCCGCACGAACTCGCGGTCGTAGAGCCGATTGCGGATCAAGTAGCTCGCGATCGAGAGGAGAATCGCAGCTTCGCTTCCGGGGTATGGAGCGAGCCAGTAGTCGGCGTGGGTCGCCGTGTTGGAGAGGCGCACGTCGAAGACGATCAGCTTCGCCCCGTTTTTCTTTCCCTCGATGACGCGCTGTGCGTGGGGATTGAAGTAGTGCCCCGACTCGAGGTGCGCGGAGATCAAGAGGATCACATCCGCGTTCGCGTGGTCGGGGCTGGGCCGGTCGAGACCCATCCAGAACTGATAGCCCGCGCGAGCGGCGGAGGAGCAGATGTTGGTATGCGAGTTGTGTCCGTCGACGCCCCAGGCCGCGAGCACGCGCTCGGTGTAGCCGTCTTCGCCGGGGCGGCCGACGTGATACATGACCTCGTTGCGCCGGCCCTGGACGATCGAATCGCGGATGCGCCGCGCGATGTCGTCGAGAGCTTCGTCCCAGGACACGCGCGCCCATTTGTCCTCGCCCCGGCGCCCGGTCCGCTTCAAGGGGTGAAGGATGCGCTCGGTGTCCTTGACCTGGTTCACCGTTGCCGGGCCCTTCGCGCAGTTGCGCCCTCGCGAGCCCGGATGCTCGGGGTTGCCCTCGAACTTTCGAACTTCCAACGTTTCGCGATCGACGTAAGCGAGCAGGCCGCAGGCCGACTCGCAGTTGAAGCAGGTCGTCGGCACGAGCATGTAGTGATGCTCGACGCGCCGCGGCCAGGCCCGGGACTCGAGCTCGACCCAGTCGTCCCAGCGCTCCTTGGGCGGATAGGCGGCCAGGTCGATTCGGCTCGGGCCGGGATAGAAGGTCTCACCGCGGGCGTGGGTCGCGTGCCGCGCCGCGCTCACTCGCTCTCTTCCCTTCCCGTTCATCGAGTCCTCACTTCTCACGCGAGCGGCACGGCCTGGGCTGCCTGCACATAGGCGTGCTCGTAGGCGAGGAGCCCCGCGAGCACGAAGGGCGCCGCGAGCGCGCCCAACCACCCGGCCAGAAGGCCGACGCCCATCAGGGCGATCCCCGACCAGAAGGCCGCGCGGTACCGCCCGTGGCTCATCTCCCGGGATGCGAGCCGCGCGTGGGCCGTCGCATGGGTCATCGTCGTCTCTCCCCAGACGAGGAGCAGATGGAGCAGGCTCGCGCCGGCCGTGATCTTCCCGAGAACACCCACCGCGTCGGGCGCGAAAAGCGCGGCAACGGGCAAGAGCGCCGCAGCCCCCGCGAGAAGCGCCTGAAGGAGCAGCTGGAAAGGAAGCAACGGATTCTGCCAGAGGTCGCGCGCCTTGGCTTGGGCGAAGAGGTAGGCGGTGTAAACGGCGGTCAGGGCGGCAAGGGGAAGACCGGGAGCCATCAGCGCGGAGCGCACGCTCTCCCATTTCGCGACGCTCGAGAAGAAATGGAGCGCCAGAACCGCGGCGTAGGCGGTGATCACCACGGCACCCTTGACGAGCCAGCTCGACCACTGGGGCCGCGTGAAGATCATGAAGAACCGTTCGGGATGCTCGAGGTCTGCGATCAAGAGCCCACCGGTCGCGGCGAGGAAGAGTCCGCCCAGGAGAGGCGCGGCCCAGACCCAGAGCGGGCTCGACGCGGAGAGGAAACCGAAGAGTACGAGAAAGAGCGGCACGAGGTACGCGCCGGCGGCGATCCCCTTCGTCCAGGTGTAGAGGCTGACCTTCCAGTCCCAGGGCGCCCGGTGCGGAACGTCGTAAGCGAGGATCGCGGCGGCGGAGCTGTTCGGAAGGCCGGGGCTTCCGGAGCGCACCTGATTGGGAAAACTTCCCTGCTCGCTCCAGAGGAAGATGCCGCCCGAAGGCCGCCGCGCCGCGAGCGGATCGAGCGTCGCCTGGTGCGCCCCCTTGTAAAAGAGTTTTGGCAGCGTGCCTTTCTCGGGGCGGCGGACGGTGAGCGCGTCGCGTCCGACGATCTGGGCGACGCGCGAGCGCGCGTCGTTCAAATCCCCGACGAGGATCGCCTCCGTGGGGCAGACCACGACGCACGCGGGCTCCAAGCCGATGTCGATGCGCTGAGCGCAGAAGTTGCACTTCTCGGCCGCGTGATCCTCGGGGTTGATGAAGATGGCGTCGTAGGGGCAGGCGGCGATGCAGGCTTTGCAGCCGATGCAAATGCTCTTGTCGAAATCCACGATCCCGTCCGCCCGGCGATACATCGCGGCGGTGGGGCACGCGGTCACGCAGGGCGGGTGATCGCACTGGTTGCATCGGGTCACCTGGAAAGCCCGGCGCGCCTCCGGGAAAACGCCCACGTCGACGTACTTGACGTACGTGCGGTTGACCGAGAGCGGGACGAGATTCTCCGACTTGCAGGCGGTGCTGCAGGCGTGGCAGCCGATGCAGCGGGTGTGGTCGATGACCTTCGCCCACTTGGCGGGCGGGTTTGTCGCGGCGGCGCTCATCGGTGGTCCAAAAGCAAATCGGAGGCGGCACACCCGAAGTTCGGGGCAGGCCGGATCGGAGTCATCCTATAGTTGGCGGTCCCGTCGAGAAAGGTGCGATTCAGAAATCGTTAGGAGAACACCCATGTCGGAAGAGCGGCTCGATCACGCAACAGCCACGGCCATTCTCGGTATCGACACCCTCTGGGGAGGCGACGTCATGAATCCCTCGGGAACGGGGCGGTTCATCGCCGACTCCTGGTTTTCCGACGAGCCGCTGCCGCCGGCCTACATGCACCCGACCGCGAAAAAGGTCCGCGATTCCGGAGGCGTCGGGGCGAAGGAGCCGGACAAGGCCGCGATCGACGCGTATCTCTCGGCTGTCGACGTCAAGGGCGCGATCGACCAGATGACCGTACAAGGCAAGAAACTTGGCGGCTTACGCGGCGCCTACTTCGAAGGCCTCGGGGTCTGCTTTCTCGCGATGTGGGATCTCGTGCAGGAGATTCTCGGCCGCGGCGAGCCGGTGCCCTACGAGCGCTGCGTTCTGGGATCGACCGGGAAGAAACCAGAGCCTTCGAAGCCCGAGAAAAAGCGCGATCGCGTGCGGGAGTTGCTCGCGAAAGCCGGCCACCCGTCGAAATCCAACGACGAGCTCCTCGCCGCGGTCGACGCCTGGCGCGGCGGCCGGCTGGTTCCGCGCAAGTCGATCTCGATGCTCGCCGACGCGTTCATCGCGGAGCTCGACGCCGGGACGAAGAAATTCCTCTCGCCCCATCTGCCGAAAGAGCTTTCCGGCGTGCCTCTGGCGAACATGAAGTTTCTCCCGATCGAGAACGCCTGGTTCTCCGGATCGATGAACTACATCGGCCGGGCTCGCAAGAAGGACGGCTCGCCCGAGTACGAAGCCACCTACGAGATCAACGCGTCGCTCCAGATCAGCGTGCCCGAGTTCGCGCAGCTCGTCTCCCATGAGGTCGTCCCCGGACACGTGACGACCTCGGCGCTGATCCAGGGTCTCTACGTGCGCGGCAAGCTGGGCTTCGAGTCGACCGTTCTGACGATGAACACGCGAACGGCGGCGCTCTTCGAAGGAATTGCGAACAACGGAGTTCTGATTGCTTATGGAGTGACCGAAGTCGAAGAGCTCCCGGACGAGGACTTGCAGATCGGATTGCTGCTCGCGCTCCTCCAGGACGACGCGAAGAACCAGTCGTCGTGGCTGACCTGGAAGGAGAAAGCCCCGCAAAAAGAGGTCGCGGCGACGCTTCGCCGCGACTTCCTCGTCTCGACCGAGCGCGCCGACAAGCTCTCGGGCGCCTGGGGGCGCCACCCGCTCCTCGGACGAATGTACTTACCCGCTTACCGGGCCGGCACCGAAGTCGTCGCCGAGCTGCGGCGCCGCTATCCCTCCGAGAAGGTCCTGCCGGCTCTTTATGGTTGCCGCGGACTGGTCGACGTCGTCACCGTCCACCAGGCGCTCTCAGGTTAGAACACGGACAGTCACCTCCGGGCCGTTGATCTCCTCCGGTAGAGTTGCGCCCGCATGTCGACGGCGCCCGCTCATCACAGATCGGATCTCGTCGAGATCGCGCGTCAGGCGATGATCGATCGCGACTTGTTGCCGGTTTTTTCGCCTCAGGTCGAGAAAGAGCTCGCGGCGATTTCGGGTCCGGCGCCGGTCGCTCAGGCCTCGGTTCGCGACCTGCGCTCGCTTCTCTGGTGCTCGATCGACAACGATGATTCGCGGGACCTCGATCAGCTCTCGGTCTCACAGGAGCTTCCCGGCGGCGCGGTCAAGATCTACGTCGCGATCGCGGACGTCGATGCGTTGGTCAAGAAGGGCTCGGCGATCGACGGCCACGCGAAGCAAAACACCACCTCGGTCTACACGGCGGCGCAGATCTTCCCGATGCTGCCCGAGCGGCTCTCGACAGACCTGACTTCACTCGCCGACGATCAGGACCGCCTGTCGATCGTGGTGGAGATGACCATCCAGACTGACGGCTCTCTTTCGGGATCGGACGTCTACCGGGCCGCCGTGCACAATCGGGCGAAGCTCGCGTACAGCAGTGTCGGCTCGTGGCTCGAGGGAAAGGGAGCCTTGCCTCCGGCCGCAGCGCGTGTCCCCGGCATGGATGCGCAGCTCAGGGTCCAGGATCGGATCGCGCAGGTTCTTCGCGAGCGGCGGCACGAGCAGGGGGCGTTGGAGCTCGAAACGATCGAGCCGCGCGCCGTCTTCGACGGCGACAGGGTCGTCGATCTCAAAGTCGAGCCGTTGAACCGCGCACGCGTGCTGATCGAAGACTTCATGATCGCGGCCAACGGCGTGACGGCGCGCTACCTGCAGGCGAAGGGAATCGCCTCGCTTCGCCGCGTCGTTCGCTCGCCCGAGCGCTGGCAGCGGATCGTCGCCGTCGCCAAGGAGTACGGGGAGAGCCTTCCTCCGGAGCCGGACTCGGTCGCGCTCGAGGATTTTCTCGCGAAGCGCCGGAAGGCGGATCCGCTGCGCTTCCCGGATCTCTCTCTGGTCATCGTCAAGCTGATGGGCGCGGGCGAATACGTCGTGGAGAAGCCCGGCCAGGCAGCGGTCGGCCACTTCGGCCTCGCGGTCCGCGATTACACGCATTCGACCGCTCCGAACCGACGGTTTCCAGACCTCATCACGCAGAGGCTTCTCAAGGCGGCGCTCGCCGGTGGCCCTCCGGCTTATGCCGAGGGAGAGCTCGAAGAGCTCGCGGCGCATTGCACTGAAAAGGAAGACGACGCCGACAAAGTCGAGCGGCAGGTGCGGAAGTCGGCCGCGGCGCTCCTTCTCGAGTCCCGGATCGGAGAGCGGTTCGACGCCGTGGTCACGGGAGCTTCCGAGAAAGGGACCTGGGTGCGCATCTTTGCGCCGCCGGTCGAAGGCAAGCTCGTGCACGGCTTCGAGGGAGTCGCGGTCGGGCAGAGGCTTCGCGTCAAATTGATCCGCACCGATTTCGAGCGCGGGTTCATCGATTTCGTCCGCTCCGGGTAGGGCTGCGGCGCGGGCGGTCGCTCCGCGACCGGCGCCGAGAAATTTTCTAAACGAGGGCCC
>DATDNV010000628.1:0-4039 GCA_036518075.1 Thermoanaerobaculia bacterium | reverse complement strand
ATGAAGACCTGCCCCTGGAGATTGAGGACTCCCACCGGAACGCCGGCCGCCGTCGTCTGCACCGTCCAGCCACGCCCGGGATTGCCAGGGGGATAGTTGGCCGGCCGCAGGAGACGGTCGGAAGAGTTCAGGACGTCGTAGATGTCCTTCTTGTCCCAGATGTGGTTGCCCGAAGAGAACACGTCGATGGGCAGCTTCGAGAGATCCACGAAGAGCTCCGCGGTCAGGCCGAATCCGCCGGCGGCGTTTTCGATGTTGACGATGACGAAGTCGATGCGGTGCCGATCGATCAGTCTCGTCAGCGCCGACTCGAGCGCGCGGCGGCCGGGTTGACCGACCACGTCGCCAACGAACAGGATATTCAAGAAGGCTGACAGCTGACAGCTGACAGCTGACAGCTACCTCGCATATTCCACTGCTCTCGTCTCGCGAATGACGGTGACCTTGA
Organism: Thermoanaerobaculia bacterium; assembly: GCA_036518075.1. Lineage (GTDB taxonomy): Bacteria > Acidobacteriota > Thermoanaerobaculia > UBA5066 > Gp7-AA6 > DATDNV01. Next base: position 3,591 of record DATDNV010000628.1, on the reverse strand, counting down.
TCTGACCCGGGTATTGCAGCTCCGCTTCGATCTTCTTGGCCACGTCGCGCGACAGCCAGAGCGCTTCGTCGTCGGTGACGCGGTTGGCTTCGACCACGATGCGAAGCTCCCGCCCGGCCTGGACCGCAAACGCCTTCTGGACGCCCTTGAATCCGTCGGCGATGTGCTCGAGCTTCTCGAGTCTCTTGACGTAGGTTTCGAGGATCTCGCGGCGTGCGCCGGGGCGCGCCGCGGAAAGCGCGTCGGCTCCATTGACGAGCACCGCTTCGAGCGATCTGGGCTCGTAGTCTCCGTGGTGACACTCCATCGCGTGGATCACTTCGCCGATCTCGCCGAACTTCTTCAGGACCTCGCGGCCCAGCTCCAGATGCGTGCCCTCCATCTCGCGGTCGATCGCCTTACCGATGTCGTGCAGGAGACCCGCGCGCTTGGCGACGCCGACGTTGGCCCCCAGCTCCGCCGCCATGTTCGTGGCAAGCCAGGCCACCTCTTTGGAGTGCTGCAGCACGTTCTGGCCGTAGGAGGTGCGATATTTCAATCGGCCCAGCAGCTTGATCAGCTCCGGATGCAGGTCGGGGATCGCAAACTCCAGAGCGGTCGCCTCTCCCTCCTGCCGGATCTTCTCCCAGAGCTCGGACCGCACCTTTTCGACGATCTCTTCGATGCGCGCCGGATGGATGCGCCCGTCCGCGATCAGCTTTTCCAGTGCGAGCCGGGCGACTTCGCGGCGAAGCGGCTCAAAGGCCGAGATCACGATCGCCTCCGGCGTGTCGTCGATGATGAGATCGACTCCGGTCGCGGCCTCGAGCGCGCGGATGTTGCGGCCCTCGCGCCCGATGATGCGGCCCTTCAGCTCATCGGAGGGAAGCTCCACGACCGATACCGTGGCCTCGACGACGGCATCGGAGGCCAGTCGCTGGATGGCCATACCGATGACGCGCCGGGCTTTCTGCGTCGCTTGCTCGGTGGCCTCCTCCTCGATCCGCCGCATCATGCCGGCGGCTTCCACGCGAGCCTCGTTCTCGATCGATTTGATGAGATCGCGCTTCGCGTCCACGGCGGTCAGTCCCGAAATCTGCTCGAGGCGCTTGCGCTGCTCCTCGATCACGCGCACGACCTCCGCCTGAGACTCTTCCACGCGCTTCTGCGAGTCGGCCAGGGCCCGCTCCTTGCGGTTGTATTCCTCTTCCCGGTGCTCCTGCTGGGTGAGCTTCCGATCCAGGTTCTCTTCCTTCTGGGCGACCCGCTTCTCCAGACCGGCGATCTCCTGCCGGCGGGTCTGGACGGTCTTGTCGAACTCGGTCTGGGCGGCGAGCACGCGCTCCTTCGCCTCGATCGACGCTTCCCGGAGCTTCGCCTCGGCCGCTCGGCTGGCTTCGGCGAGAGCGCGATCCGCTTCGGTGCGGATCTCTTTGCGCTCCCGGTCCACCTTCTTGCGGAGCAGGAAGTACCAGATGACCGCGAGGACAGCGGCCAGAAGAAACCCGACCGCGATCGCAATCGCGAGATCTTTGTTCATTTTTCGGCTCCCCCCATTCCCGAGGGCGCCGAAGCCCGGTGCCGGCTACACGATGATGCGGAAGTGTCTCCCCCGCCGAGCGCTGGAATCAGACTGGCCAGGGACTATTAACTTAACCACTCGTTTCCCTCGTGCCCCCGATTCGATCGGGGCGCCGACGCCGAGACTTCAGACTCCCAGGGCGTCGTCCAACTTTCGGATCAGACGTTCGGCCCGCGCTACCGCGTTGGCCGGATCGTCTTTTCGTTGTCTCGAAGACTGATAAAGATCATCCGAGATATTGAGCGCGGCGAGGATGGCGATCTTGGTGGTATCCACCGTCGCCGTTTTCTCCGCCACCTCTTTCATACGAGAATCGACGAAACGGGCCAGGTCGTGAATGTAGGTGCTATCGCCCTCGGCTCGGACGTTGTAGGTCTGGCCGAAGATCTCCACCTGAGTCACGCTGCCCCGCCTATCCATCGAGACGCAGACTCCTTTCGGGGCGGGAGCATAGCCGTTGTCCGCGAAGCGAGTCAACACTTTAGCCCCGTGCGTCGGCGAATCCAGCGCGACCCGAGGCAGCAAACTCCGAGGATAGAATCGCCTTCAGGGATTCTTCAAAAATGAGACTGGAGGCGGGTGCGCGGCTGGGGCCATATCAGATCGTGGCTCCCCTGGGCGCGGGAGGCATGGGCGAGGTCTTTCGGGCGCGGGATTCCCGGCTCGGGCGAGACGTGGCGATCAAGATCCTGCCCGAGAGGTTGGCGGACAACGAAAAAGCTCTCTCGAGATTCGAGCGAGAAGCGCGAGCAGTCGCTGCTCTCTCTCATCCGAACATCCTCGCCATACACGATTTCGGGCAGGCCGATGGCGTCGTGTTCGCCGTCACGGAGCTGCTCGAAGGGGAATCGCTGGACCGGCGACTCTCCCGAGAGGAAATACCCTGGAAGAAGTCCTTAGAGATCGGTGCGGCGGTGGCCGACGGATTGGCTTCCGCTCATTCTCGCGGGATCGTCCACAGAGACTTGAAGCCTGCCAACATTTTTTTGACGCGCGAGGGATTGGTCAAGATTCTGGATTTCGGACTGGCACGCCAAGATTCCCATGTTTCAGAGGCGTCCGTAACAGCGGGACCCACTGCCGCGGCCCCCGAGACGGAGCCTGGAACAGTCCTGGGGACGGTCGGCTACATGTCTCCCGAGCAGGTGCGAGGGGAAACCGCCGATGGACGGAGCGACATCTTTTCACTCGGATGCGTCCTCTACGAGATGTTGACTGGACGGCGCGCGTACAAGCATAGGACGCAAGCCGAAACAATGGCGGCGATCCTCCGGGACCACCCTCCTGAGCTGCCCGAGTCCGGAAGAACGATTCTTCCCGGGATCAACGGCGTCGTCATGCGCTGCCTTCAGAAGGGCCCGGACGAGCGGTTCCAATCGGCTCGAGATCTTGCGTTCGCGCTTCGGGAGATTCTTGGCGGCTCCGCGGTTTCGGCGGCAGCCGGGCCAGCTGCGCCCCGCGCAAAATCGCATCTGGGAGCCTGGATCGCCGGGGCGGCGGCGATCGTCGCGGTCGCGGCGATCCTTCTATTCGCCTCGGCGGGCGTGCGAGGCCGGCTGCTCGCCCCTTCGCGTCAGATTCGCTCACTCGCGGTTCTTCCTCTCGTGAATCTCTCCGGCGACCCCCAGCAGGACTATTTCGCAGAAGGAATGACGGACCAGATCATCGCGAATCTCGCCCGCCTGCGGGACTTGCGCGTCATTTCACAAACGACCTCCATGAGCTACAGGGGATCCCGGAAGCGAGTTCCGGAAATCGCCAGCGAGTTGGATGTCGACGTTGTCGTCGAAGGCTCGGTCGCTCGCATCGGAGACAAAATCAAGGTCAACGCACAATTGGTCCAGGCCCGTACCGACAAGAACATCTGGAGCGACGCCTACGAGCGCGACGTCCACGACATTCTCGGGTTACAGGGCGAGATTGCCCAGGCAATCGCGCGGAAAATCTCGGTCGAGCTGACGCCGGAAGATCGAGCGCGGCTGGAAGGAGGACGGCGCACCGATCCCGAGGCGTACGAGGCATACATCAAG
>DATDNV010000627.1:0-5294 GCA_036518075.1 Thermoanaerobaculia bacterium | reverse complement strand
GGGAACGTCGGCCCTCGCGGGTGTGGACGCTGGGGATCGGCGCTGGTTTTGCGATCGTGGCGCTGCTTTGCCGTCTCTTCCCGGATCCCGCGGCCCGCTTCGCAGTGGCCGTGACGTCCACACCGACGGCCGCCGCCGGCGTGGTTGCGCGGTGCCTCGCTCCGGCACTCGCGGAAGCGGGGCTTCTCTGGATCGCGACGGTGATCGCCATGCGCGGGCTGAGCCGTTCCGGGCCCATTTTTCTCGCTTCGGTCGGAGTCCTGTCGCTCGTGCCGGTCGCGGCGAACCGGAGGATCGCCCGGACGTTTCGTCAAGAGGAGGTCCTCGCGCCGCCGGCCTTCGTTCGATATGTGCGTCGAGGAGATCCGGAAGGTGCTTACCGCGTTCTGGGACTGCAACCGGATCCCTCGGTCGAATCGGCGGGTCTTTCCAGAGACATCGCAAACCTTGAGTACTCGCGGAGAACATGGCAGCACTACACGCAGGCCCTTTGGCGGCGTGGAAGCGTGTTCAACCAGGACTTGGATGTCGGCGATCTCTCGCGAATGGAGAGCCTGCGCCGCCTGGCCACGCTGGCCCTTCGGTCTCCCGAGTCCGCGCCGTTCCTCGCTTCACTTTCGCTGCGATGGGCCATCCGGCCTCGAGGCCAGCCGGGCATCGCGGGCTACCGCCGGGTCGGAGGGGATGCGGCGCAGGACTGGGATGAGCTGCCCGAGACCGATCCCGACATCCGACTTCTCGCGAGCTGGCTCGAGGAGAACGATCCGATGCGGCTTCCGGGAGATCTGCCGAGGCTCTCTCCCGGAGAGGCGGTTCTGGAGACCGAGCATTCGCGGTCGGGAGCCGCGCCGCCGGGTCGGGTCCTTGTGCGCCTGCGCTCACCCGAGCGTCTCGTCGTCGATGTCTCCGCTCCGGCCGCGACGTGGCTCTTCGTCCTTCGCGGATTCTGGGACTATCGAACCGTTCGCGTGGACGGCCACCCCGCCGAGGTCGTGCCGGCCCAGATTGCCTTTTCCGCCGTCGCCGTGCCTGCCGGAGAGCACCGCGTCGATTGGCAGGAGGCGTTGCCGGCTGGAACGATCTCCTGGTTCGGTCCGATTCTTTTCTTGATCGCGCTGGTGGTCGTGCTCCGAAAGACGGCGCGGATTCGTCCGAACGGGGAAACCGGTTGAAGCTTTCTGCGACGGAGAGGGCCGACCCCACGATTCGTTTGGGGACGCTGGTCTTGCTCTTCGTTCTGCTAGTGGTTCTCGTCTACCGGGATCCCCTCTTCTCCAGGCGCAACTTCGCCGGCCGCGATCAACTCGCCTACAACCTCCCCATTCAGTTCGCGGTCCACGACGCATACGCGCGCGGGAGACTTCCTGTCTGGAACGCGGAAATTTCCGGCGGGCGTCCCCTCGCCCCCAATCCGAACGTCGGGGCGTTGTACCCGTTGCGGATGCTCCTGGCCCCGTTGCCGTTTCCATTGGCGATGCGTTGGTTCCCGGTCCTCCATTGGACGTTGGCTGGAATCGGCATGATCTTCTTCCTCGATACCCTCGGTGTCTCGCTCGCTTCCAGTTGGGTGGGGGCGGTGACCTCCGCCTTCTCGGGAGTCGCCGTCTCGGAGGCCTACTTTCCACACTATCAACCGGGTCTGTCGCTCTTGCCCTGGATTCTGTGGGCGATGGGAGGACTCCGCCGCCCATCCCGGCGGGTGCTGGCGCTCGCGGTGATGTTCGGGCTCGACCTGCTCGCGGCCGACGTCTTCACGATTGGCGCGGCGCTTCTTTGCTCCCTTCTGTGGGTTGGTCTCGAGGTGGAGCCTTCCCGCCGCCGTGCGGCGGCGATCGAGCTCGGTTGCGCAGTTTTGCTCGGAGGTCTTCTCGCGGCGCCACAGATCGTCGCGACGTCTCTGTGGATTCCAGAGACGAAACGAGCCGTGAGCGGTGTGAAAGTGGGTGAAGCCCTTCTTTACGCGGTCTCGCCGTTTCGTCTCGTCGAGTTTCTCGTCCCTTTTCCATTCGGCCCCACCTGGTCTCTCGACTATGCCGGCGTCTGGGCCAAGTCGGTTTTCCGTGGCCGCTCGATTGGCCTGTTTGCGTCTCTCTACGCCGGCTCCTTCGCTCTGATCGCCGCAGTGCGCGCGGCGAAGAGTCATCGCCCGGGTACTCGCGGAGCGTTCGCCATTCTCCTCGCGGCTGTCCTTCTCTGCGTCGTGCCCAGTCTCGTCCCGGCGGGCTTTTTTTCCTTGCGCGCACCGGTTGCCTTGCGAAATCCCGAGAAGTTTGCCGTGCTCTTCGCCTTCGCGTTCGCGATTCTGGCGGGGCTCGGTTTCGACACGTTTCGGTCGAAAGGGCTCGGTCGATGGGCTGGCCTCGGAGTCGGCGGAGCGCTCGCCGTCGCGGCGCTCGTTTGTCAGATGAGTCCCGAGTGGGCGGGCCCGTTTGCGGTCCACGTCGTCGGATCCGACCGCGCGTGGAGCAGGCTTGCGGCTCTTACTTTGCCCGGGGCATTCGCCGAAGCGGGAATTCTATGGATGGGCACGGTCCTGGCGACTGGACTCATCTGTAGAGGGAGGCCCTGGAAGGTCGTTGCGGGCGTTTTCCTGATCACCGCGGCGGCCGTCGCGGCGAACCGCCCCAGCGCCCAAACCTATCGGGAGGATGAAGTTTTCGCGCCAACGGCGTTTGCTCGTACCGTCCGTCGCCTGGACCCCTCCGGTTCCTTTCGGGTGTTGGGCGAGTCCCCGTATTTGCCCGCCTCCGAAATCTGGAATGCGATCGGAGGCGCGGAGATCGTGCTCAACCTCGAGCGCCGCAACTGGGTCGAGCACACGCAGGCACTCTGGAAATACGGGACCGTGCTCAACCACGACTTCGACGAGGGGGATCTTTCCCGAGTAGAGTCGTTACGCCGGTTGTCTTGGGCTCTGGGAAGTCTTCAGAACCCGGCAGGCCTCTACCGGTCCCTGTCCTTGAAGTGGGGTATTCGGTATCGGGATCAGACGCCCCTCTCCGGGTTTCGTCGATTCGGGGGAGACGGGAGTCAGGACTGGGATGAGCTCGACGGAGCCCTCCCTGATATTCGAACCTTGGATCATTGGGTGGAAGAAAACGACGCGAGCAAGATTCCGAAGATGATTCTGGGCCGCTCGTCCGACCGGGTGGTTGTCGAAAGCGACATGGAAAAATCCGGCGACGCGCGACCCGCGCGGGTCACGATCATCGAAAAATCACCCGAACGGCTCGCGATCGAGACGGAGGGTCCCGATCCGACCTGGTTGTTCGTCCTGCGGGGGTTCTGGAGCTATCGGGAGGTGCGTGTCGATGGCCGCCTGACCGACGTCGTTCCCGCGCAAGTCGGCTTCTCGGCGGTGCGGATCCCGGCTGGCCGCCACAGGATCCAATGGAGGGAGATGCTTCCGGGCGGCTCCATCTCATTGTGGGGGCCGGTGCTCTTCCTGGTCTTCGCTCTCGTCATGCTGATCGCCGCCGCCCACCGACACGGGGCAGCCGGTCGCCCATGAGCCCGCGGATTCCTCGTTGGTTCTCGCACAGCGAAAACTCGCGCCTCATCGCCTTCTTCGTTCTTCTCGTCGTGGTCGTGTTCTGGGACCCTCTCTTCACGCGACGAATCTTTGCGGGGAGAGACCTTCTCGGCTACCACTTGCCGATCGAAAAGGCGGTGCACGATGCGTACGCGCGCGGTCGATTTCCGGTTTGGATCTCCGAGATTTCCGGGGGACGGCCTCTCCTTCCGAATCCGAACGTGGGGGCGCTCTACCCGTTGAGATGGATCCTTTCTCCACTGGGTTTTCCGGCGGCCATGCGGATCTTCCCCGCGGTGCACTGGTCTCTCGCGGGCGCTGGCATGCTTCTGTTCCTGCGCTCCCTCGATCTCTCCGCGGCATCGGCGTGGCTCGGCGCGGTGACCTACGTTTTCTCGGGAGTCGGGATTTCTCAGGTCTTTTACACGAACCTCCAGCCCGGGGTGGCGCTGATTCCGTGGATCCTCTGGTGTTTCCGGCGAGGGCTCGCGGGCGGGTATCGCTGGACCATTTTTCTGTCGTTCCTGATCGGAATCGACATGCTGGCCGGAGACGTCGTCACGGTGGGGCTCGCGGTTCTGGCCGCGCTGTTCTGGATCGGGACCGAACTGCCGTCCGCCGAGCGACTGCGCGCGGTTCGGAAGATCGCGGGGCCGGTATGCCTGGGCGCCCTCCTGGCGCTCCCTCAGATCGTTGCGACCTGGTGCTGGATCCCACTCACTCGACGCGCCATTTCGGGAATGAAGCTCGAGGAAAGCCTTTTCTTCTCGCTTCGGCCCTGGCGCCTGGTCGAGTTTCTCGTGCCATTCCCCTTTGGAGAGAACTGGGATCCCGATTCGCTTCTCACCTGGGCGCCGAATGTCTTCGGTCACAGAGCCTCCGGTTTTTTCACGACTCTGTATGCAGGCGCGCTCGCTCCCATCGGCCTGATCCGGACGTGGCGGAGCCGCGCCCCTGGATTGCGTTTCGCGAAGGCATTTCTCCTGGCCGGCCTCTTCCTTTCCGTCGCGCCCAGTCTGGTTCCGGCCAGTTGGGGCAGTAGCCGCTCGCCCCTTCCCCTTCGGTACCCGGAGAAGTTCGCCGCCGCGGCAGTTTTCGCGCTCGCGATCTTCGCCGCGCACGGAGTGGAGCTGCTCCGCCGGGAAACGGGATCGAGTCGCTGGCTGTTGGGCTCGGCCACCGTGTTTGCCCTATGGGCGGTGATGGCCCATCTGTTTCCGTCGTTCGTTGCCCGCATCGCGATGAGCGTCGTCGGCGCACCGCGCTCGCTCGTGTCGCTCGCAGTCACGGAGGTTCCGGTAAGTCTTGCCGAAGCCGGTCTTCTCTGGACAGGGACGGCTTGCGGTATCGGTTTGATGGCGAGCCGCGGTCGGTCGTCGCTGGCGCTCGGCGTGGTTCTCCTCACGTTCCTTCCGATCGCCGCCACCCGCCGCGTCGCGGCGAGCTACGAGGAGCAGATCCTGGCTCCCAGTCCCTTTGCCCGTCGGATCGAGAAGCTCGACCCGGAGGGCCAATATCGCACGCTGGGCGAAAGCCTCTTTACCGGCCCCCCGCACGCAGGACCCGTCCGACAGATCGAAGTCCGTGCGCGCGAGTGGGCGAGCAATACACAGACGCTCTGGGGCCGCGGCACCGTCCTCAACGGTGATTTCGACGCGGGAGACCTCTCGCGGCTGGACGCTCTCCGGCGGCTCGCCTTCGTCGCGGCACAAAACCCCGACGGAGCCGCGTTCTTTTCCGCGCTCGCGTTGCGCTTTGGGAT
>DATDNV010000626.1:0-2198 GCA_036518075.1 Thermoanaerobaculia bacterium | reverse complement strand
GTTCGACCTCCGCCAGGCGTGCCATGTCCGCGGACGGCGCTTTCTGAGCGAGCGCCAGATCGGCGCGCGTCTGGTCCAGAAGCTTCTCGAGCCGTTCGACTCTTTCGGAGAGCGACGGCGGCGGCTCGTCGGCGCGCACGAACGCCGCCGACGTCAGAGTCAGGAGAGACGCGAGCAGGAGCGCGGCTGGCCGCTGCGAACCACCGGAAATCATGGTTTGGTCTCCTCAAGATGAAAATGAAGTGCGGGAGACGTCCTCGCTTCGAGGCGGTCCCCGGTGACGACGAGAAAGAGCGCTTCGTTGGGAAGTCCTTGGCGCCTGAGCCTCTCGGAGAGAGCGAGTCCTCTCTCGGGGCCCAGGACGAAGAACGCGGTGGACAGGATGTCGGCGACCAAGGCCGAGGGAGCAATCGCGGTCGCGGAGCCGAAATCGGGAGCCGGCGAGCCGGTGTGTGGGTCGAGAAGATGGCCGATGCGATGGCCCTGGGCCGTGCGGCCGCGCTCGGAGTTTCCGGAGGTGGAGATCGACTGATTCGAGATCGCGATCGAACCGACTCGGCGTTCCCGATCGCGAGGGTCCGAGATGGCGACAGTCGCCGTCGTCCGCGCGAGGATTTGTCCTCCCAGATCGACGAGGACTTCGGCACCGCCTGCGCCTTCGGCGGCGGCCGCTGCCCGATCGAGCGCATAGCCCTTGCCCCAGGCTCCTTCGTCGATTCCCGCCTCGGGATGCCGGCGCGTCGCTTCTCCCCGAGAAGCGTCGACCACGATGCGGCCCGGGCCGACAGGCTCGAGAGCGCGCGCGATCTCGGCTCGCGACGGAACACGGCCGGATCCGCGCAGATCCCAGGCGCGAACGAGGGGAGCGACCGTCGGGTCGAAGGACCGGCCGGTGCGCGCCGACCACGACTCGATCTCGCCGAGGACCGACGCGACCTCGGCTCCGACCGCCACCGGCTCATCCGGCTTCGATCGATTCAGCCGATCGAGCGGACCTCCCCCGATCCAGGTCGAGAGCAGCCGTTCGATGCGCGCGACCTCCGTCACCGCCGCCTCGCTTGCTTCGAGAGCCGCTGCCCGGTCGCTGCCCGCGACACGCACGTTCAACACCGTTCCCATCGCGACGAGCCGGCGCTCGACCGTCTCGGCCACCGCAATCCAACCGGGACCCGGGCCGAGCGTGATCGTGAGACAAAGACTCAGTCTCAACCAATTTCGACGGCGGCTCCCGCGATCCGGCCTGAGACCGAGTCTCATCGGATGGCGGCAGGCCCGGTCCACGGCGGCATGCATCGGCTAGCTCGCGCTTCCCAGCCGCGGAGATCGAGGGCGCAGGATCGCGCCGGGGCGGGCGGCGTTCGATCGAGACTCGCTCGTCGAGACTCGAGGCCGGCACTGCCGGCACACGCCCCGCAGCTGATGGCTGTGAGAAAGGAGGACGAAACCGTAGCGCTGGCAGATCTCGTCCTGGAGGCTCTCGATTCGCGGCTCTCGAAACTCGACGACTCGCCCGCACTCGTTGCAGATCAGGTGATCGTGGTGGTCTCCCGCGCGCATCCGCTCGTAGCGGTAGCCCTCCTCTCGGATCCGCACGCGGCCGACGATTCCCGAGTCGACCAGCAGGTCGAGTGTTCGATAGATCGTGGCCCGGGAGATCTTCTTGTGGCGGGCGCGCAGGCGAACCAGGAGCTCGTCGGCTTCGAGGTGCTCGTGCCGAGCAAAGAGCTCGTCGAAGACGGCCAGCCTCTCGGCCGTCAGTTTCAGGCCCCGCCGTTCCAGGTACTTACGAAAGATTTCCCGTTCCCGGGTGTTCATGCCGCCGCTCCTAATTGCGACTGAGTCTCAGTTGCGCTATTCTTCACGTCCCCGGCGAGGCTGTCAAGCCGGGAAACGAGAGGAGCGCCACCCGATGTGGCAAGGGTTCACGATCGCGCTGCGGGAAGGAATCGAGATGTTCTTGATTCTTGCCTTGATTCTCTCGTACCTGAAACGGACCGGCCGCTACGCGCTCGCCCGCGCCGTTTACGCCGGTTGCGCCATCTCGGTCGTGACCTGCCTGGGCGCGTTCTTTCTCTTCCAGCGCGCGGCCAACCGATCCCTCTGGGAGGGCATCCTGGCAATCGTCGCGGCCGTCCTCGTGGCAAGCCTGCTCCTCTACATGAAGCGGGTCGCGTCCCACCTCAAGGCAGACATCGAAG
>DATDNV010000625.1:0-19481 GCA_036518075.1 Thermoanaerobaculia bacterium | reverse complement strand
GGAGCGCTTCGGCCAGCGTCGAACAGGCGGCCGCCGCCACGACGTCCTCCGGCTCTCCGCCGAGCACGTCCTGCGCGGCTCCGATCGCGTCCTTCCAGAGCCCGAGGGACGCGGCCAGGAGCGCGAAGCTGATCTTGATCGTCGAGTTTTTCGGCTCCGCCGCCAGGGCCTTGCGGTAGAACGTGAGCGCGCGTCCGAGGAACCCCCGTGAGATCCACTCCTCCGCCTCGCGGAAGGCTTTCGCGCCGGGCCCGTGCACGCCGGGCAGCGTGTAGCGCTTGCGGCGCTCGAGCAGCCGGACGGCCTCCTGGTATTCCATGCGCCGCGGATTCTTCTGCAGAGCCTGCTGAAAGCAGTCGAGCGCCCGCTTGGGCCAGTTCTTCTCGATGTAGCACAGCCCGAGCTGGAAGGTCGCGTCCTCGAGGCCCGGCTGCAGCCGCAGGGCCTCTTCGAACTCCTGGATCGCGCGGCCGATCTCTCCTTTTTCGCGCAGCACCGTTCCGAGCAGAACGTGCGCCGAAGGAACCGAGGCCACGTCGATCGCCTTGACGAGCTCACTTTCCGCCTCCTCCCAGCGGGAGCCGTTCGCGTACAGAGCGCCCAGGGCGAAGTGCGGGAGAAACGCCTCCGGCTTTCTTTCCATCGATTGCTTCAGGAGCGCTTCGGCCGCCTCCGCCTGGCCGGCCTCGGACGCGGCGATGCCCGAGTAAACGAGAGACTCGAAGTGGCCCGGCTCCACGGTCAGGATCTTCTTGAAGTAGCTCTCGGCCCTCTCCAGCTCTCCGGCGGAGAAGAACGTCTCGGCGAGGTAGAACCCGAGCTCGACGTTGTTCCGGTCGAGGCGATGCAGCTCCTCGAGCGTGCGGACGCCGCGGTCGGAATCGAGCGCGAGAATCGCGAACTCGGCGTCGCGGAGGCGCTGGAGAAAGAGGTCCCGGTCGTCTCCCGAGAAACCGGCGACGATGCGATCGCGCCTCTCCAGAAAACGGTCTTTCTTCTCGACCGCCTGCATGCGTTCGTCCATCTTCGCTTCCCAGAGGTCGAGCACTTCTTCCGATCGGACGACTCCCTGCCGTTCGAGCAGCTCCTGCAGCGCGAGAATGCCGGTGTGGGCCACGAACAGGTTCTTCTCCAGGTTTCCGAGCGACTCGAACACCGATTTGACCGCTTCGCCCGTGCGCTTGACGACGTCCTCGAGAGTCGAGATCCGCTCGAGCAGGTGCTCGTCGAACGGAATCTCCTCCTGCGCCTCCCCCGTCGACTCGTCGACGACGCCGACGCCGGAAAGGACGAGGAGCTTGGAGTGACAGCGGGAGCAGTACTCCTCTTCGTCCGGGTTCTTGAGACCGCAGGCCTGGCAGAACATGGTGGCTATGGGACGAACGAGCGATCCGAGGACATAGGTGGAAGGACGTAGGTCGTAGGGCGACCACCTACCTCCTTCGTCCTACGTCCTCTGTCTTCATCGCGCGAACTACTTCGCCGCATACTCATAGAAGCCCTTTCCCGTCTTCTTCCCCAGCCACCCCGCGTCCACCATCCTCACCAGCAGTGGGCTCGGCCGGTATTTGGGATCGCCGAATCCCTCGTGGAGCACGCGAAGGATGGAAAGGCACGTGTCCAACCCGATGAAATCCGCCAGCTCGAGAGGTCCCATCGGATGGTTCATCCCCAGCTTCATGATTCCGTCGATCGCCTCCCGCGCCGCCACTCCCTCGTGGAGAGTCTCGATCGCCTCGTTGATCATCGGCATCAGGACGCGATTGGAGACGAAGCCTGGGAAATCGTTGCAGGAGATCGGGGTCTTCCCCAGCTTCTTGGCGAGAGCCTCGATCGTCGCCGCGGTCTCGTCCGAGGTGGCGAGGCCCCGGATGATCTCGACTAAAGCCATCATCGGAACGGGGTTCATGAAATGCATCCCAACGAACCGGTCGGGCCGGCGCGTCGCCGCGGCGAGCCGCGTGATCGAGATCGAGGAGGTGTTCGAGGCGAGAATCGTGCGGGCGGGGAGCCTCGCGTCCAGGTCCGCGAAGAGCTCCTTCTTGAGCGGCTCGCTCTCCACGACCGCCTCGATCACCACGTCCGCGTCGGAAAGACGAGCGCGATCGGTGGCCAGTGTCAGCCGGCCGAGGGCGGCCTTCTTGTCCTCCGCCGACCGCTTCCCCTTGGCGACTTCCCGCTCCAGATTCCGATCGATGACAGCGCGTCCCTTCTCCAGAAGAGAGTCGCCGACGTCGACCAGCACGACGGAAAAACCCCCTGCGGCCGCGACGTGGGCGATGCCGCTGCCCATTTGCCCCGCTCCCACGACGCCGATGGTTCGAATGTCCACCGGCCTGACTCTATTGCGGCGTGGTGCGTCGAATCAAACGCAGGCGGGCAGGGGTCAGGCGAATGGAACGCGATACCGGGGCGTCCCGAACCGAGAGGTGAGAGCGATTCCGACCGCAACGACGGACGCGGCGCTCCAGATCACGCCTCCCACGAGCGGAATCAGAGAGATGGCGCCGAGAAGCAAGAACCCGATCGCCAGATCGGAAGGGCGGCGAGCCGGCGCGAACCTCCGCATGATCTTCTGACCGAGCAAGAGAAAGAGCGCGGCCATCCCGAAGATTTTCGCCGCCACTCCGAGAAACGCGACGAGGAGGACGACGGGAACGGAGATCGCCGAAGGAAGGATAGCGAGCGCCGCCGCGGCCGTGATGAAGAGCGCCAGGACGCCGAGAACGCCCGCGAGCATCGCGGCCGTCCAGTTGCTCTCCGCGCTCGCGGCCGCTCGCGCGAACGGGGAACCGAACATGTAAAGAAGGAGCAGTCCGACCGCGAGCCAGAAAGCCAGAACGATGAGCCGCAGTCCGGCCAGGGTCCCGGGCCGTTCTCCCGTCTGCCAGGGTGCCCGCTGCATCTCGTCGAGATAGAAGCGAAGCAAGGTGCCCGGGGTGGAGACAGTCCCGCGCACCGGCATAGGGCCGTTCGCGCGAGCGACGTCTCCTCCGAAAACGGAAAGGTTGCTCAAGACTTCGCCCGATGGGCCGAACGAAACGTCGCCGCCCCACACGATCACGTCTCCCGAGACGGGCGCATCGATCCGAACGTCGGAGAACACGGCCACCACGCGCCCGGCCACAGGCTGAGAGATGACGATGTCGCGGCCGAAAGAAGTGACGCCCGGAGAAGCCACCGCCGGCGCGGCGGCAAGGAGTAGCGCGGCGGCGATCATCTCCGCGACGCGCGCGCGAGGACGCGACGCAAGCCGAAGGCGACCGGCGCGAGCAGCAGCAGACACACAAACCCGAGCGGCGTGCGGCCGGCCAGAGATCCCGAAACCGCCTCCAGGCCGGCAGGCAGAAGGCGCAGCGTCTCCAGGACGGAACGGGCGAGCGCGCGGAGCAAGGCCAGGGCGGGAAGGGCCGCCGCCAGCGACAGGCTCGCCTGTTCTCGGGCTCTCAGGCCCGGGAGCGCGAGGATGACCAGACCGGCCAGGAAGACGCCGCCGGAAAGGAAAATCGGACCGCCCCAGATGCGAAAGGAGCGGCGCTCACGGCGGGAGAACGGGCGCAGGCGAATGACCCGTTCGGCGATGTCGGGTGGCGGGACAGGGACCGCAAGTGCTTCGATCTCACCCGAGAGGCGGGAAGCCTCCTCCACGAGGGTCCGGCAGCTCGGGCAGGACTGCGCATGCTCGGCGGCGTCGGAACGCGAAAACAACCCTCCTCCGAGCGCAACTGCTTGCGCATCAATCGGATCGAGAGGACGGTCGCAATAGCTCAAGAAAACTCACCCGCCAGTCTTTCCTTCAATACGGCTCGGGCCCGAAAGAGTTTGTTCTTCACGGTTCCCAGAGGCATCCCTTTGACCTCCGCGATCTCCTCATAGGATAGGCCACCAAAGTGCCGGAGAGCGATCAGCTCCCGAAATTCCGCGGGCAGGTCCGAGATCGCCTGCTGAATGGCGTTGCCCCTCTCGACGTTTCGTAGCCTTCCCAGGGGGTCCGGCTCGCCGCTTTTGTACTCGGGGGAGGACAATGCTCCCTCTGAATCGCGGGTTTCCAGCGGGACCGTTCGGGGCCGCTTCTTACGCAGCTGATCGATCGCGGCGTTGCCGGCGATCCGAAAAAGCCAGGTGGAGAACTTGAATTCCGGGTTGTAGCGATCGAGAGCCTGAAACACTTTCAGGAAGATCTCCTGCGTCAGGTCGAGGGCATCTTCGCGGTTTCCCACCATTCGCGCGACATGGGAGTGAATCCGGGCCTGGTAGCGGCGGACGAGAACGGCAAACAGGTCCTCCTCGCCGCCGAGCACCCGACGAACCAGTTCTTCGTCGGCGGGGACGACCCTTCCGGCCGCGTCGGCTGCACGGTCAGTCCCTTCGAGCACCGGACCTCCGAAAAGGGCGCCACAGTGTCATGGTCGTCCGCTCCATGATCACACGCGCGCCGCAGCCACGAAAGCGGCGGATCCCGCGCCGCCCCTCTGGATTCGCGCTTCCGGCTGGATCGAAACGTTTGGATTACAATCCCGCCTCACCCTAGCCACCGGTCAGGGCAGGAGGTTCTTCGCGTGGACCAAGTCGCCGAGCCTCAATTTCCAACGATTGGATCGCTTCCCCAGGGGACCGATTCGGCCAATCCGTTCGAAGAGATGATGTCCCGGTTCGACCTGGCCGCCCAGAAGCTGGGGCTGGACCCGGGTTTGTACAAAGTGCTGCGCGAGCCAGTTCGCGAGACCAAAGTCTCGATTCCGATCGCGATGGACGACGGCCGCATCGAGGTTTTCATCGGCTATCGGGTCCTGCACAACATCGCCCGCGGTCCGGGAAAGGGCGGCATCCGCTACGACAAGAACGTGACTCTGGACGAGGTGCGCGCGCTCGCCGCCTGGATGACCTGGAAGTGCGCGGTCGTCAACATACCGTTCGGCGGCGCGAAAGGCGGAGTCATCTGTGATCCGGCCTCGCTGTCACGGAGCGAGATCGAACGGATCACGCGCCGGTACACGGCAGAGTTGATGGACCAGTTCGGTCCCGAAAAGGACGTGCCCGCTCCCGACATGGGGACCAACCCGCAGACGATGGCCTGGGTCATGGACACGTACTCCATGCACGCGCGCCACACGGTGACGTCGGTCGTCACCGGCAAGCCTCTTTCGCTGGGCGGCTCTCGCGGCCGCGTGGAAGCGACGGGACGGGGGCTCATGCTCATCTGCCGCGAGGCGGCGCCTCTGAAGGGGCTCGCCCTGAAGGATTGCCGCATCGTCGTCCAGGGATTCGGCAACGTCGGCTCGATCGCCGCGCGGATGTGCCACGAGGCAGGGGCCAAGATCATCGGAGTTTCCGACATTCAAGGCGGAATCCACAGCCGGGCCGGCCTCGACATGCCGGCGGTCCTCGCGCACTACGAGAAGAACCGATCGTTGCGCGGCTTCGACGGCGCCGAGGCCGTAACCAACGCGAACCTGCTCGAGCTCGACACGGACATCCTGATTCCTGCGGCCAACGAGAATCAGATCACCGGCAAGAACGCGTCCAAGATCAAGGCGAAGATCATCGTCGAGGGAGCGAATGGGCCCACGACGCAACGCGCAGACCAGATCCTGAACGAAAAAGAGGTCCTCGTCGTTCCCGACATTCTCGCCAATGCCGGAGGTGTCACCGTCTCCTACTTCGAGTGGGTCCAGGACCGCGCCGGCTTCTTCTGGCGCGAGAGCGAGGTCAACGAGCGTCTCGAGGACATCATGGTCCAGTCCTTCCGCGACGTCGCGGAGATGGCCAGCAAGTACAAAGTCAGCTTCCGCATCGCCGCCTACATGCTCGGGATCTCGCGCGTCGCGCACGACACGATGGTGCGCGGCCTTTACGCGTAAACGATCTGTCAGCGGGCAGCTCTCCGCTTTCCGCTCATTCCGAGAGAGCAGACACAATATATATATTGTTGGTCTTGTTCGGGCAGATAGCTGATAGCTAGCGGAGCACGACTTTCGGCCTGACTTCCGGCACTTCTCTGGCGAGCTTCGACTCGAGCTCCGCCAGCGTAGCCTGAACCGGCCTTCGCCAGGCCGGGTCGAGCAGGCGAAGGGTCAGACGGCGCCCCTCGAGCGAGGCCGGCTCAATCTTTCGGGACAGGGGTTCGCCGACGATGCGGTCCCACCGGGCACGGATCCACGTCAGCGCGTCCTCCCCTTTCGCCATCTTCCGGAGCAGACGGTCGGCGGTGTCGTCGAGCCGCGTGAAATCGTCCCGCTTTCTCACCGGAGGCTCTTCGTCGTCGGTACCGGCGCGGGACGAAGCGGCTTGTCCCCCGACAGGACCCGGCGCACGTCCTCGACCACCAATCGGGCCATTTCGCGCCGGGTTTCCAGCGTCGCGCTGCCGGCGTGGGGCATCAGAACGACCCGGCTCTCGTCCAGTAGACCGGGAGTGATGGCGGGCTCGTTCTCGAAGACATCCAGGCCGGCGCCGGCGAGCAACCCTTCGTCGAGCGCGCGAATCAGCCCGACTTCGTCCACGATCTGCCCGCGCGCCGTGTTGATGAGGAAGCTCCCCGGTTTCATCTTCGAGAAGGTCTCGAGTCGAAACAGGCGCCGGGTCTCCTCGGCGAGAGGCAGATGAATCGAAATCACGTCGGACCGGCGAAGCAGCTCCTCGAACGAGACGCGAGGCGGATCGTCCGGGTCCTGCTCGTCGCGGGCCGACCGCCCGAATGCGATGACGTGCATGCCGAAGGCCTTCGCTCGCCGTGCCACGGCCCGCCCGATCCGGCCGGGGCCGGCGATGCCGAGAACCTTTCCCTTCAGCTCCGTGCCGAGCAGAAGGTGCGGGGACCAGCCGGCGAACCGGCCCGACCGCACCATCTGATCCCCTTCGATGATTCGGCGGGTGAGCGCGAGAAGGAGCGCGATCGTCAGGTCGGCCGTCGCGTCGGTCAGGACGTTCGGCGTGTGCGTCACGACGATCCCCAGCGCCGCCGCGGCCTCCCGGTCGATGTTGTCCACCCCGACGCCGAACTGGGCGACGAGCTTCAACTCCTTTCCTGCTCGCAGCACCGCTTCGGTGACCGGATCCGAGACGAGCGTGATGAGGGCTTCGGCGTCCCCGATTTCTGCCGCGAGCTCCAGCTCGGACGGCGCGTACCCGAGCACGCGAACGTCGAAATCGGGCGCCAGCGTCGAAAGCGACGGCTCGGGCAGCTCGCGTGTCGCCACGACGCGGCCGGTCACGGCGATCCTCCCCCGCGCTTTTGAGCGAGCCTTCCGGAAAAGAAGATCGCCGCACCCAGGGCGAGCAGCGCCAGCTCCCCGCGCACGTTCCCTCCAAGGACCCCGAGGAAAAGACCGGAGCCGGTCACGAGAAGGCCCACAAGCTGAAGGATACGTCCGAGCGAGTACAAGAGGCGACCGGGCGTGTCACGGACCGGCCGAGACCGTGACCTGGTTGATCCTGTCCCACTGCTCGATCCGCTCGACGACGTCCTGTCCCGAGACGACGTCTCCGAAGACGGTGTAAGTGCCGTCGAGGTGCGGCTGGGGAGAGAGCGTGACGAACCACTGGCTCCCTCCCGTATCCGGACCGGAAAGCGCCATACCGACCGTGCCGCGCCGGTATTCGAACGGATTGACCTCATCGCGGATCTCGTACCCCGGGCCGCCGTTTCCCGTGCCGGTCGGATCGCCGTCCTGGAGGACGAAGTTGGGAACGACTCGGTGGATGGCCACGCCGTCAAAAAACTTCTGCTGAGCGAGATGGACGAAATTCATCACCGTCATCGGTGCGGTGCTGCCCGAGAACCGGATGACGAACGCACCGCGGGAAGTCTGGACGGTCGCCTGCCAGGGCTTCCTGGCGTCGGCGAGAAGGCTCGCATAGTCCGCTCCCGTCTTTCCCGTCTTGTACTCGGGCATCGGAAACGCCGATGGGTCGACGCGCATGGTATCGACCAGGCTGCGGCGCGCCAGCCGAGCGACCAGGGTCCGACCCTGCCGGTAGAAAGACTCCACGATGGGACGCGCGGCAGGGTCGGTGCGCATCTTCTCGCAGGCCTCGATGACCGCCACCGCCACATCCGGTGTGGGGTCGTTCAGCGACTTCGAGGCGGCTTCTTGAAAGAGAGGAAGGTTTGCGGGATCCCCCAACAGCCCCAGGTCCTCGACCGCGCTCGCTCGAACGCCCGGATCCGGATCGGTGAGCGCCGCGAGCACGATCTCGCGATCCTGCTGGACGAGCTCCGGCGTCTTGAGACTGGTGAGCGCCGCGATCCGCACCAGAGGAGAACGGTCGGCTGCGAAACGATCGAGATAGGGCTTCGCGTCGGCCGGCGTGAGGAACGCCAGGGACTCGGCGGCGGTGGCGCGAAGACTCGCGTCCGCCGAATCCGACGCGGAGCGAATCGCTGTCTCCGCCTTGCCCCTCAGCACCGCCACGACAGAAAGGAGTGCAACCTGGCGGCGGCGCCCCTCTCCCGTCGTCGCGACCGACCAGAGGCGTCGGAAGACCCCTCGATCCTTCCCCGCGAACCATCGGAGCAGCACGAGAGCGGAAACCGCCACATTGCCGTTGGAGTCCCCGGCCAGGCTGAGCACTCGCTGTTTGCGTTCGTCGGGAACCGAGGCCGTCGGGTTCTTCTCGAACAGTGCCTCCATGGCGACCAGGGAGTTGATGACGAGAGGCGTCTTGCCCGAATCGAGCGCCGCGGCGAGCGGAACGAGCGACTCTTTCTGCCCGAGTAGGCCGAGCCCGCGCGCGGCGATGGCCGCGGTGTCGGCGTCGCTGTCGGTGAGAGCGGCGGTCAAAACCGCCTGCGAGCCATCCACGGGTTTGCGGGCCAGCGCGTAGATCGCTGCTCCGCGGACGCGGCTGTCCGCGTCGGCGGCGTAACGGGAGGCGGCGGCCTGAGTTGCCGCGTTGGAGGTCTTCCAAAGGGCCGCGAGCATGGACGCGCGCGGCTCGGGGGCGCCGGCCGATGGAATGGCGGCGATCAGCGCGTCCTGTCCGTCTCCTCTTGCGAGAAATCCGATCGCCTTCGCCGCCGCGGCGGACACGCGCGGATCCGAGTCGGTCAACAGGGGAATCAGCTCCGCCGTCAGGGTCGGGTCTCCCATCGGCTCGCAGGCGAACGCCGCGGATGCGCGAACCTCGGGAGCCGCGTCCTTGAGAAGTTCACGCAGCATCGGCCGTCCCCGGTCGTCGGCGATCCGGCCAAGCGCGAGCGCCGCCCGGGCGCGAGTCGCCGGCTCGCTCGACCGCGCGGCGGCGGCCAAGGTCTCCGAGTCAAACGCCCGCCGGTCCTCGAGCGCGAGCAAGTCCGCCTCCGCATCGGCAGGCGATGCCCACCTCGGCGGCGCCGCGCTTGGCGCCGGCGCCGCGGCGGTCCGCCCGGATGGCGGAGCCGAAGGACCACTCGCGCAGCGCGAGAGAGAAGCCGCGGCCAGAAGAAGGCAGACGAGGTTCCATCTCTTTCGAATCTTCATTCCCTCTCCTTGTCAGGCGGAGAATCCAATGAGAGGCCGGATTATAAGGACGAATTCCCGAGTTGCGAATATGGAGTCGGAGCCAAGAGTTGATTTTGGGAGTCCGGGGTGGGACCAGAACTTTTCCACTCTCCCTCTCCACTCTCCGGCTTCATGCTCCCACGAGGAGCCTGTCTCCCAGCATTCCCGGAAGGCCGGCCTTGCGAATCTTTTCCCGCGCCTTCTCGACGTCGTAGGGGACGCGGTCGAACTGGACGACCCGCTGGCGCGAGTCATAGATCGCATAGGACGCCGCCGGATTGCGATCCCGAGGCTGCCCGATCGAGCCGGGATTGATCAGGTAGCGCCGGTCGGAGGAGAGCTTCAGACGAGTCCGGTCGCCTTTGACGACCTCGACTCGGATCCCATGCGCCTCGAGCGTGAACACGGAAGGAATGTGGCTGTGGCCGAAGAAACAGACCGCGAAACCGAAAAGACCGAAATTCACGAAGGCATCGCGGTCGGAAAAAATGTAGGCATCTTCGTCGCGGGGCGAGCCGTGGCAAATGGCGAAGCCTTCTTCGACCTCCAGGGGACCGACGGGCAGGCTCTCCAGGAACTTTCGGTTCCGGGCCGTGAGCTTCTCGGCCGTCCACCGCGCAGCGGCGAGCGCAATCGGATTGAAGAGATCTCCGGGATCGAGTCCGGCGACGACCTTGTCGTGATTTCCGCGGATCGAGATCTTGTCAGCCGAGATCCGGCGGACCCGGTCGATGACATGGTTCGGATTCGCGCCGTAGCCGACGAAGTCGCCCAGGATCACGACGCGCTCGAACTTCTTGCGGCGAACGCGCGCCAGAACCGCCGCGAGCGCTTCGTCGTTGGAGTGAATGTCCGACAGGATGAGGTAGCGCATGGCGGCTCAGAATCGGACGGACGCGTCGAATCGATCGAACAAGGCGTTCAAAACGCGGTCCGCGTTCTCTTCGATCGGCGCATCCGGCAGCATTACGGGAATGGATCCCATTCTATAAAAAGGCTCTCGCTCCGCGAGGAGGCGGCGGGCCTGCTCGGCGCCGGTGAAGAGCGGCCGGTCGGTCTTTCCTTGGAGCCTCGACAGGATCGTTGCGAAGGGAACGTCCAGGAAGACGGCCGTTCCGAGCCTCCCGATCCGCTCGCGGTTTTCCGGGCGGACATAGCATCCGCCTCCGGTGGCGACGATCGCGGACGGAAGGGACTCCGTTCCGAACAGGAACACCGTCTCGCGCTCCCGGAACGCCTCTTCCCCCTCCGACTCGAAGAGAGCGCGGATCGTGACGCCCGAGGTCCGTTCGATCTCGGCATCGAGATCCACGAAGGGAAGGTCGAGCCTCTGGGCGATCCTTCGGCCGATCGCCGTCTTTCCGCTCCCCATGAACCCGGTTAGATAGACGCGCCCGATCGGCCGGCGCCGCCGGGCGAGATCGAGCGCCCGCCGGGCGTTGACCTCGAGCGCGCTGCCCGAGAGGAGTCCCGCGATCATCGCCGCCGAGTCGGCGCCCGCGTCCCAGACCTCGGCCAGGTGATCGACGTCGATCCCGCCGATGGCTACGAGAGGCTTGGTCTTGCCGCGAGCGACCTCGGCGAGCGCGGCAACGCCCCTGTCCGTTCCGCCGGGCTTCGTCCGACTCGCATAGATCGGTCCGAACGCGACGTAATCGGACGAGGGCTCGGCAAAGGCTCGTGACGCGGCCTCCTGATCGTGTGTCGAAACGCCGATGATCGCCTCCGGCCCAAGGACGCGTCGGGCATCCGCGGCCGGCAAATCGTCGGCTCCCAGATGCACGCCCACACCCGACAGGCGCGCGACGTCGACACGGTCGTTGACGAGAACCATGGCGTGAGCCGGCAGCGCGATCGAGCGAGTTCGTTCGACGCTCGCGAGCAGGTCCCGGTCAGGGATCTCCTTGTCGCGAACCTGGATGACCCGAATCCCCACTCGAATCAGCCGCTCGGCGATCACCGCGTGATCCGGGATTCCGGACACCTTTGTGTCGGTGATGGCGTAGACGGGAGGAAGAGTGAGAGTCAAGGTGGGTCAGCTGTCCGTCATCCCGAGCGGAGCGAGAGATCTGCTCCCGAGTGTTTCGCCGGAACAGATTCTTCGTCGCTAGGCTCCTCAGAGTGACATCGTTGCCTACGACGCTTGCGCGAACCGCTCCATGAAGCGGGTCGAGAGTCTTCCACTCACGAAATCCGGGTCCTCGAGGATACGGCGATGCATCGGGATCGTGGTCTTGATTCCTTCGATCACGAACAGATCCAGCGCCCGGCGTCCCCGCGCAATCGCCTCTTCGCGATTGTGGCCCGAGACGATGAGCTTGGCGATCAGCGAGTCGTAATGCGGAGGGATGAGGTATCCCTGGTATGCCGCTGTATCGACCCGAACTCCCAGGCCTCCCGGCGGATGGAACGTGGCGATCCTCCCCGGAGAAGGCTGGAACGTGACCGGATCTTCCGCGTTGATGCGAAACTCGATCGCGTGGCCCCTCGGTGCCAGGGTTCGATTGGCGAAGGAAAGACGGGCTCCGGCGGCGACCGCGATCTGCTCCTTGACCATGTCGACCGCGGTGACCTCTTCCGTCACGGGATGCTCCACTTGCAGGCGGGTGTTCATCTCCATGAAGTAGAACCGCCCGTCTTCGTTGAGAAGGAACTCGATCGTCCCCGCATTCGTGTAGTTGACGGCGCGGGCCGCCGCGATCGCGGCGTCGCCCATGCGCACGCGCAGCTTCTCGTCGAGGACCGCCGAGGGCGCCTCCTCGATGAGCTTCTGGTGCCTCCGCTGGATCGAGCATTCGCGCTCACCCATGTGGCGGATGTTTCCGTGAGAGTCCCCGAAGACCTGAAACTCGATGTGCCGGGGGGATTCCAGGTACTTCTCGAGATAAACCTCCGCGTTGCCAAACGCTTTGTCCGCCTCCGCCCGAGCGGTTTCGTAGGCTCCGGTGAGCTCGCGCTCGTCGCGCGCGATGCGCATGCCGCGGCCCCCTCCCCCCGCCGAGGCCTTCAGGATCACCGGATATCCGGCTTTCTTCGCGAAGCCGAGCGCCTCGTCAACGCTTTCGACGGGACCCGGGGAGCCCGGAACCGTCGGCACGCCGACCGCGGCGACCGTGCGCCGCGCAAGAGCCTTGTCTCCCATCCGCCGGATCGCGTCGGGAGACGGGCCGATGAACGTGATGTGACAGTCTTCGAGGATCTCGGCGAAGTGGGCGTTTTCCGACAGGAAGCCGTAACCGGGATGGATGGCGTCGGCCTCCGTGATCTCGGCTGCCGAGATGATCGCCGAAATGTTCAGGTAGGAGGAGGCGGAGGGATACGGCCCGACGCAGACGTCCTCATCGGCATATCGGACATGGAGCGCGTCGCGGTCCGCCTCGCTGTAGATCGCGACCGTCGGGATTCCGAGCTCGCGGCAGGCGGAGATGATGCGAAGCGCAATCTCCCCGCGGTTGGCGACCAGGATCTTTCTAAACATGAGCGCGCCGGGCTAGTGTCGACGGGCTGGATTTGCCGAAGCGGATGGACCGCCTCCTCACGCCGCCAGACGAATGGCGAACAGCTTCTCCCCGTATTCGACCGGCTGCCCGTTGCGGGCATAGACCTCGACGATCTCGCCCTCCACGTCCGATTCGATTTCGTTCATCAGCTTCATGGACTCGATGATGCACAGGATTTTCCCCCGGGCGACTCTCTGACCGATCTCCGCGAACGGATCGGCCTCCGGCGAGGGCGAACGATAGAACGTGCCCACGATCGGCGAAGTGATCACGTGAAAGTCTTCTGCCGGCTCGGCCGGCGCCGGTTCGGGAGGCGGCGCGGAGCGGCCCGCGGCCAGGGCGGGAACCGCCGGAGCCGCCGCGATGGGAAGAGCTCCGTTGGAGTCGCCGGCGGTCGGCCGGGCTCCCTCGATGCGGATCCGAAAGCCCGACTGCTCGATCTCCAGGCCGGAGAGCCCTCGCTCCGCGACGAGATCGATCAGGTCTCTGATTTCCTTGAAGGAGAGCATGTTCGTTAGAGCAGTTCCTTTTCGAGCGCCAGCGCGGCTTTCGAGAGCTCGAACCGTCCGCGCCCGAAGTTTCCGTCCCGCGAGAGCAGGAGCAGCAAATAATACTCTTCCGTCACCCGAGAGAGGATCGCGCTGGAAGTCGCCGTCAGGAGCGCGAGCTGTTGCACCGGCTCACCATGGATCGTCGAATTGGGATTCTGCACGGATTTGACGAACGCTCCCAGCTCGGCCGCAAGCGACTCGATCGAAAGGCCTTCCATTGACCCATAGGAGTCGATCGGGATGCCGTCCACGCCGACCAGCGAGACGGCCTTCGTTCCCTCCACCCTCTCCGCAATTCGGCGAAGGGTGTCCTGAAAGACGTTCATCGATTCCTTCCGTGGGTCCGTCAGACGGTCCGGCTATCCGGTTTGTACCACCGAGAGCCAGCGTTTCAAAGCCCGGACCTTCGCCAGCCGGCGCTCCAGACCCTTGTCGGAGGTCGCGGCTCCGGGTGTGTTTGCCGCCGGCAAGAGACGCGCCTCCGCCTCGCGACGCATGCGCTTGAGCTCCGGATCGAAAGGAGTTGCCGCCACCAGGTCGTCGTAGATCCGAAGCGCTTCCGTGTAGTGGCCCTGGGCGAAATAGAGATCGGCAAGAACTCGGCCCTGGGGCTCTCCCTCGGCCCGTCCTTCCGGAGGCGTCTCGGGGGCAGCGGGAGTCCCTCCGGTGGACTCGAGAACGTCTCCAATCCGAAATGCCCGAGTCGTGACCTCTTCCTCCGGCGGAGGGAGCGGCGGCGGCGTCGGAATCTTCGGCGAGATCATGAGAGGGATGTCGCGCGACATCGGCATCGGTTCCGTCACGCTGCGCCTGGATGCGGTCGAGTCGTCCGGCTCGAATTTGACGGAGGTCAGATCCAGATCCGCAGTCGATGAGGAGAGCGCGGACGGCTCGAACTTGATCTCGCGCGAGGATCGAATCGGCCCGGTCTTGCCTTCGAAAAAGGTAGGAGGAGGAGGAGGAGGAGCGGCCGCTTGAGCGTCCGACCCCGGCGGCGGCGGGGCCAGCTCGATTTCCAGCCGTTCAACGATCTCGTCCACGGTCCGATCGCCGGAGAGAGCTCGATACAGCTTGTACTTCTTGATCGCTTCGACGCTCTCTCCCCGGGACAGGTAGATGTCGGCAAGCGATTTCGCCGACACCAGATTGCCCGGATCGTTTGCGAGAACCTTCGAGAACGTGGCGATCGCCTCGGTGATCTGGCCGGATTCGAGATAGGCACGGCCCAGCGCCACGTGGGCGGACAGATAGCCGGGATGGGCCAGCAGACCCCTTTGCAAGGTCGACAGTGCTTCCGCAAGCTGCCCGGTCTTGCGGTACTCCTCCGCCAGCGCGACGAAAAGGCGCGAGGCAGGCTCGAGCTCTAACCGCCGTTTCAGGTCCCGGATGCGCCCTTCGGCACCCGGATCAGCCATGACGAATCATCCTCTGCCGCCCGTGATGGGAGCGGCAGAGGATAACCGAATTCCTACATGCACGGGAGGGTGTACTGGAATGCGCCCTTAAATGTCGTCGTGCATGAGGTGGCCGTGTTGGTCACCGAGATGTCTATCAAGGAACCGACGGGCAGTTCGGTGGCTGGAGGATTCGTCCCGCAGGCGGGCGGCGCCGCAAACGAGGGAGGAATATGAATGGTGAACGAGGTCGAGGTGATGGCCGTAGGCGTAATGTTCGAGCCGGCGAAAGTCACCGACATCGAGCTCGTGAAGTTCTGGCCGGTCACCGTCAGGTCAAGACCGCCGGGATTGGCGTCGCCGATGGACGGAGACACACCCGTGATCACCGGGCCAAAGGTTTTCACCAGGTAAACGAAGTCGGTACTGCCGGTGGTCGAAACCGTGTCTCCGGTATCGATGTTGGTCACGGAGATCTTGCCACCGATATCGCTGCACCCGCTCACCAACGGCGAACCGGGCAGCACCTGAATCTCGGTCGCCGACACCGAGATCGGAGTCGCCGGAATTCCGGCTAGAAGCACCGAGACCGGCGCTTCGAAGCCCTGTCCAAAGATCGTCACGGTCGAAAAAGGTCCGGTTGCGGCCGCGACTGTCGGAGCCCAGGAGGTGATCTGAATGGCGGGCGTGAAGCGGAAAGCGTTCGACAGCGTGGCGTCGGTGCCGGAGTTCACCTCGTGAACCCGGACGGTCACCGTCTGATTCAGGTTCGACGAGCCCGCCCCGAACGCCGGTGGCGACAGGACGACGATCTGGCTGAAGGAGACGTTCACGACGACCGCTTCGACGCTGCCGAAGAAGACCTGAACCGGTGCTGAAAAGCCGGTTCCGATGATCGAAACTCGCGTGTTGCCCGAGTTCGTTCCGGACGACGGCAGCACCGCCGTGATGTTCGGCGTCCCCGTGCCCACCGTCCCATACGCGAAACAGTTCGGCACCGAAAGAGTAATCGGCGAGCTGTTGGCGAGGAACGTCAGCGTGATTTGGGCCGGCGTCGATCCGGCCGTCGCTTCCGGGAAAGCGGGAGTCGAGACAACCACGGCGGACGAAGTCACCGACGTCACCGGCGCCTCGCGGGTGATGCCGAGAACCGTGAAGGTGGCGCGCGTGGTCGTTGCGTCTCCCGGAAACCGTCCCCCGTTGATGGTCAGAGACGTGCCACCCGTGTTCGCCCCGAACGAAGGGCTGCAGCTCGAGAAGAAGGGCACGGCCTGTGCCGATGGCTGGAAGACGATTTTCAGGGGCTGCGCCTTGGCGGAGTTGCCGGCCACGTTGGCCGAAGCGTTGACGAACGCGGTCCCCGTGGAATTGGAGCAAACCGAAGTCAGGGCGACTCCCTTTTGGGTCACCACCGAAATCGTGGGCGATCCATTCTGAGAGAAAACACCGAAGTCGGTCGAGAAGAGGACGCCGGTCCCGTCGCTGACGGCGACGCCGTTGAGAGTCACGACCGCCTGGATCAGCGTGCAGGTTCCGGCGACCGGATTCGCATCTCCGGTGAAGAGAACGATCTGAAGCGGCGAGTTCCCGCTCGGGGGGTGTCCGCCCTGGTTCGGCGGCGTCGGCGCCGGCGCGTCAGCGGAGCACGCCCAGTAGGCTCCTACGAGCGCGAGTGCCAGGAGAAGAAAGGCTATCCGGCGCATGGTCAGCCCCCTATCGCTTCGAGTGGCGAGACAGCGGCGTTACCGCGGAATCGACGAAAAGCAGAAGTCCACTCGCCGTTTCGCTCAGAACGCGTTGCCCAGCCACCGTGTGACCAAAGAACGTGATGTCGAACGCCATCTGGATCTCGGTCTTGCCGGTTTCCCGGTCGACGCCTCCGTTGAACGGGAGCAGCTGATCGAACGGCGAAGCCTGGATGGCCGAGATGGGCAGAACCGGGAAGTTGCTCAGGGTCGCGGTTCCTCCGGCGCTGACGGTGACGCCCGCTCCGAAGGTCTGATCGGGAGGCACCTTGGTGCCGCCGTCGGTCCGGCGGAAATGGACGTTGTACCCCTCGACGATCGTGGTCGCAAAGCCTTGCGGGTCGCTTGCGGTTGCATTCTTGAGGTGACTGTCGAGGACCATCGTCTGGATCTGCACGGGTGCGGGAGTACCCACGTCCACGAAGCCCGGCTGCAGCTGGATGTTCACCGTGATGTAGACAGGGGCCTCGGTCTCGCCCTGCTTGTTCGTGCAGGCGGGAAAGGCCACGACGGCCGCGAGCGCGATTGCGATGAATGTTTTCTTCATGGCTTCTCCCGTTACGACCGGATGATCCGTGGCGTGATGAAGATCAACAGCTCGTCGTGCTTTTCCGTGCGCGTATTGTTCTTGAACAGGTTGCCGAAGATCGGGATCTTCCAGACTCCCGGAATCATGTTGTTCTGATCCTGATCGTTGATCTGGAAGATTCCGCCGATGACCGCCGTGCCTCCATCACGCACGAGAATTTGTCCGGTGTACTGCCGCACGGTGAGCGGCACGTTCTGGCCGAGCGCAAGGTTCAGGGCGACGGCCGGCTCGCGTTTCTGTACGTTGACGTCGAGAAGGATCGTCCCTTCGTTGGTGATCTGAGGAGTGACCTGCAGCCGGAGCGTCGCGTCGACGTAGATGACTGTCGTCGTGTTGTTGACGTTGGTCTGAACGGGAATCTGCGTGCCCGACTGAATCGAAGCCTGCGTGTTGGTGAGGGCCGCCACCTTCGGCGAGGAGATGATCTTCAAGAGACCCTGGTTCTCCGCGGCCGTGATGGCGAAGTCCAGGCTGAACGTATTGAGGATGTTCGCGAAGCTCGCGCCGATCACGGGCGGGCCCGCGTCGAGACCGACCCGGAAGCCTCGCTGAAGTCCTGGAGGAGTGTTCCCGCGGAAGTCGATCGTGCTCGGAAAGGTCAGCCCGGTGGTATTCCCGTGCGCGACATCGGCGACCCCGTTCATGCCCCAGTTGATTCCGAGGCTTCGGCCCAGAGTCTTGGTCGTCTCGACGATCCGCGCCTCGATCATGACCTGAGGCGTCGCCGTATCGAGATTCTCGATCAGCTGCAAGACCGCCGGCAGATAGGTCGGGATCTCACGGATGATGAGCGTGTTCGTCCGAGCGTCGACGACGATGTCGCCGCGCTTGGACATGACGCTCTTGATCGCTCCGGTGATCTCGGCGGCCCTGGCGTACGAGAGCTTCTTGATGACGGTGCGCGTCGGCTCCGCGGCCTGGCGCGCTTCGGCGAGCCTCGCGCGGTCGGCCTGCTCCGCCTGCAGCTTCGCCGTCGTGGCGATGCGCATGATGTTGTTTTCGAGAACGTAGCCGAGGCCGTTCTGCTTGAGAATCAGATCGAGAGCCTGGTCCCAGGGAACGTTCTCGAGCTGCACCGTCACGGTGCCGCGGACCTCCGGATCCACGACGATGTTCAGCTGCGTCAGCTGAGAGATCGTGCGGAAGACGTCCTTGATGTCCGCGTCCTTGAGGTCGAGAGAGATCGGCTCGCCCGTGAACTGGGTTTGCGCTTCCGCGATCGTGCGCGGCTGAAACTTTCCGGGCGCCTCCTGCGCGGGGTGCGCCGCGTCTTCCTGCGCCAGGACTGCCGCAGCGGCTTCGAACAGGGCCTCCTCGCGCGGCGAGGCTTTCGGCGGAGCCGAGGGCGAAGAACTGTTCTTGTGAGCGGATCGGACGCCAGGCGGGAGCTTGGAGGGCGCCTCGGACTTGGCGGGCGCCGCCGCCGCAGCCTGTGTCGGAGTCGTCGCCGCTGGAGCGGCCGTTGCCGGCGCCTCAGAAGTCTTCTTCTCTGAGGTCTCCGGAGCGGCAGCGGAAGCCGTTGCTACTTCTTCCTTGACCGCCGGCACGCTCGGCGTCGGCGCCGCGGGGACCGCGGCTACCGGCGGGGCGGATGCGGGCGCAGGCGCAGCCGCAGGCGGCTCGGAGGCGGCGGTCACCTCGATGGAACTCGGTTCCTTTTGGGCGGCCGGGGGATTCTCCGGCGCCGGACCGGTTTGAGGAGCCGGCGAGATCGACGTCCGGGACGGGGCCGGACTGGCGCTCGCGACGGTCGTCGCCGCGGGCAGCGAGGTTCCGACCACGACTGCCAGCCGCTCGCCGTCGGACTGAACCACGTGAGGCAGCGGACGGCTCAGGTCGAGAACGACGCGGGTCACCGGTTCCGGAGCCGTTTGGAACTGGGAGATCCGGACTCTCGCGACCAACGTGCTCTTGACCGTCATCGTACGACGCTTCACCTCGTTGTGAATCCCCGGGAGATCGACGACGACTCGCGGCGGGTTGTCCAGCACGAATTCCTTGGGCTGAAAAAGCCCGTCACCAAGGAGAGACACGGTGACCGAATCGGCCTGCGGAGCCACGCGCACTTCTTCGAGCACATGGGCCATCTCGCCACGGGCCGGCGGGGCCGCCTCCGCCACCGCGGTGACCGCGGCGGGCGTCGAGGCCGGAGCCATGGGCGCAGAGGCGATGGCGGCCTCGGGCGCTGCCGTTGAGTCGGTTGAAGCGTTGGCGGAGACG
>DATDNV010000624.1:0-9899 GCA_036518075.1 Thermoanaerobaculia bacterium | reverse complement strand
GTGGCCTCTACTCCTTCGGCTTCGAGTCACCCGTCCTGTTCGGAGCAGGCTGCGCGAGGGGTCTGTTCAGGTCAGGACAAGTGAGAGTAGATTCCTCGTCGCTGCGCTCCTCGGAATGACAAAAGGTGGTCCGCCCCGCGCCTTTCTCTTCCCCGCGGCGGGCGGCGCGGCTGAGCTTCGGCGATGAGTTCACTCCCCGCCGTTCTCATCGATTCGCTTCTCGCGGCCGGTCTCTACGCGACCATGTCCTACGGGCTCGCCGTGATCTACGGCGTGATGCGCATCATCAACCTCGCTCACGCCGGAATCCTGATGCTGGGGGCGTACACGACGCTGGCGCTGTTTTCGCGGTTCGGGCTCGATCCGTTTCTCTCGCTCGTCGTGGTGATTCCGCTGTACTTCGGCCTGGGGGTGCTTCTCTACGTGTCGATGGTCCGGCGGCTGCCGCGCTCCTCGGCGGGGCCATCGATCGAATCTCTGCTTTTACTCTTTGGCGTCTGGCTCGTTCTTCAGAACTTCGCCTACGCGATCTGGGGAGGGGACACGCAGTCGATCCTGACCCGCTACACGATGAAATCCATCTCCCTGGCGGGGGTCCGCGTGGGGATCCCCCTGCTCGCGGTCTTCGCCGTGAGCGGAGTTTTCCTGATCCTCCTCGAGGTCATGCTGAGACGAACCGATCTGGGACGGGCGATCCGTGCCGTCACGCAGAACCGAGACGCCGCCCGGATTTCCGGCGTCGATGCGGACCGGATCTCCGCAGTGGCGTTCGGGATCGGCACGGCCTTCGCCGCGGCCGCCGGGAGCATGCTCGCGACCCTCTATGCCTTCACTCCCGACTTTGGCCGGAGCTTCCTTCTCAAGTCGTTTTGCATCATCGTCCTCGCCGGAATGGAGAGCGTGACGGGCGTGGCCGCCGGCTCGCTCGTGCTCGCGCTGCTCGAGAACGTCGTGGGCGTCTACACTTCGATCCCGACCTCCTTTCAGGACGCGCTGAGCTTCACGCTGTTGGTCGTGGCGCTCGTCGTGTTCCCTCAAGGTCTTCTCGGCGCGTTCGGCCGGCTCGGCATCCGGCGCCGGAGACTCACCTGACGGGGAACCGGGTCCTCTTTCGGAGCCTCGGCGGCGCGGGGCTCGCGCTCGCGGTTCTTCTGGCCTGCCCGCTCGTCCTCGGCCGAGGGACGCTCAACGACATCTGGAACCTGGCGTTCGCGGTCGTACTGGCCTCGTCCTGGAACCTGCTCGGAGGGTTTGCGGGGCAGGTGTCGATCGGCTATTCCGCGTTCATCGGGATCGGGGCATACACGACGGCTCTGCTCGCGCTCCGCGGCATCGATCCGTACGCCACGCTGCCGCTTGCGGCCGCGGCCGGCGCGCTCTTTTCCCTCATCGTGGGGTGGCCGACCTTTCGCCTGCGCGGTCCCTACTTCACGATCGCGACCATCGGCGTCTCGGAGGCGGTGCGCGTCTTCGCCGCCGGAGTGTCCTTTACGGGGGGCTCGTCCGGCCTGCGGATGCCGGCGGGATCGTTCGATTTTGGCCGCAACTACGCCGCAATGGTCCTGCTCGCCGTGACGGTCGTAGCCCTGTCGGCCATCATTCGGGCGCGTCCGCTGGGACGAGCACTCTCTGCGATCCGCCAGGACATCGACGCGGCGGAAGCGCTCGGCGTCGACGCAACGAAATACAAACTCGGGATCCACGCGGTATCGGCCGCGCTCGTCGCCGTCGCGGGAAGTCTGTTCGCGATCAACTTCCAATACATCTCGCCCGGATCGGTCTTCGATTTTCGGCTTTCGCTGACCGTCGTGCTCATGCCGATCGTGGGCGGCCTGGGAACCGTCGCCGGGCCGGTCCTGGGAGCGGTTCTCTTCGGCTATCTGCAGATCAAGATGCTCTCGGTGCCGGCGCTCCGCGACTCCTATCTCTTTCTGTACGGCGCTCTGTTGATCGCGGTGACGCTCTTCGAGCCGAAGGGACTCCTCGGTCTCTACGACCGGGTGCGTCGCCTCGTCTCGCGGCCGATGAAGGGGGCGGTGCCGAATGCCGGCTGAACCGATTCTGTCGGTCCGCGGCATCGTCAAACGGTACGAGGGGTTGGTGGCGCTCGCGGGTGTCGAGTTCGAAGTCGCGCGCGGAGAGATCTTCGGAGTCATCGGACCCAACGGCGCGGGCAAGACCACGCTCTTTTCGTGCCTGGTCGGAGCGACCGCGCCTCGCTCGGGTCGGATCTATTTCCGAGGCGAGAGAATCGACGGCCTCCCGAATCATGTGATCGTGCAGCGCGGCCTCGTCCGGACGCACCAGATCGTTCGCCCGTTTCGCGAAATGACCGTCTCGGAAAACGTCTCGATCGGCGCTCACTTCGGCTCGGGCCGGCGCCGGAAGAAGGACGCCGAGGAGCGGGTCGACGAGATTCTGTCGCGGACGTTCCTATCCAATCGCCGGGAAGCGCTCGCCGGCACGCTGACGATCGGGGAGTTGAAACGGCTCGAGATCGCGCGCGCGCTCGCGACCGAGCCCCAGGTCCTCTGCCTGGACGAGGTGATGGGCGGCCTGAACCCGTCGGAAATCGTCGGCGCAATGAACTTGATCCGGGCGATTCGGGACTCGGGTGTGACGGTCCTCATGATCGAGCACCACGTCCATGCCGTGCGAGGAGTCTCGGACCGGATCCTCGTTCTGAACTTCGGTCGGAAGATCGCAGAGGGAAAGCCCGCAGAGGTGATGAGAAATCCCGAGGTGGTCAAGGCTTATCTCGGCGAAGATTCCCCCGGCGGGGTATGAGAAGCAATTGGGATTGGCGATTGGTGATTTGTGATTAGGGCGAAGAAGAAGAGTAAGTGGCAGATCTCTTCCGGCTCCGTTCCATCACGAGTCCCCGGTCACAAACCACCCCTGCTCTCGGTTTCTCACATCGATGTCTTTTACGGCGACGTCCAGGCGCTCTGGGACGTGTCTTTCACGGTGGCGGACGGAGAGGTGGTCGCCCTCATCGGAGCCAACGGCGCGGGCAAGACCACGACTTTGAAAACGATCTGCGGGCTCCTCGCGCCGCGGTCGGGCGCGATCGACTTCGAGAACGACGACATCACCGGCGTGCCGACCGAGGCACTGGTCGGCTTCGGGATCGTCCTGGTACCGGAAGGACGGCAGCTCTGGCCCGGGATGACCGTCCTCGAAAATCTTCTGATGGGCGCCTACAGTCAGGCGGCCCGTGAAGTTCGCGACACGAAGCTGGAAGAAGTCTTCGCCATGTTTCCGCAGCTCGCGAAGCGTCTTCGCCAGAAGGCCGGGACGCTCTCCGGTGGGGAGCAGCAGATGTGCGCCATCGGCCGGGGCCTGATGGCGCAGCCGAGACTGCTTCTGTTGGACGAGCCGGCTCTCGGTCTCGCGCCGATGCTCGTGCGTGAAGTGTTCGCGGCTCTCCAGCAGATTCGGGCGCGGGGAGTGACGATGCTGATCGTCGAGCAGAACGTTCCGCACGCCCTCGCCCTTGCCGACCGCGCGTACGTTCTCGAGACGGGCCGCGTCACCCTTTCGGGGCCGTGCGGCGAGCTGACGCGCGATCCGAGGGTGCGGGAGCAATTCCTGGGGGTGGAATCCGTATGAAGCCGTCCGTCCGTGTCGGCCGGTTCTTCGACGAGCTGGAAGGTCGGCGTGGCGGACCCGCACTGATCTTCGAAGGGAAGTCCTACTCCTTCGGCGATCTCGACGACCTCTCTCGGCGCTACGCGGGCGGGCTGGCGGCGATGGGCATTCAGCCCGGCGACCGGATTGCCGTTCTGACGGATCCGTGCCCCGAGGCCGTGATCGCGCTCCTCGGGCACTACCGGCTGGGGGCTCTCCACGTGCCCGTCAATACGCGCTATCGAGCCGCCGAGATCGCCCACATCCTCCGGGACTCGGGCGCTCGGGCGATTCTGACGCAGGCGGGTTCTGCCGCCGACGACGAGGCGGCGCGTCTTCCCCAGACGGAACCGCCGCGGCATCGAATCGTCATCGATCCCTCGGGCGCATCGCCGCCGAGCGGCGACGTCCGCTTCGACCGCCTCCTCGAGTGGGAGCCCCTGCGCGGCGCGCGACCCCGCGACGCCGACACGGCGATGCTCATCTACACATCGGGGACGACAGGTCCGAGCAAAGGAGTCGCGCTCTCGTTTCAGGCCATCTTCGACAACACGCTCGCCGTGACAAATCTGTGGCGGTTTTCTTCCGATGACCGGGTCGCGATCGCGCTTCCTCTCTTCCACGTTCACGGCCTCTGCCTGGGCGTTCATGGGGCTCTTCTGCACGGCTCGACGATGCTGCTCTACGAGAAATTCGACGCGCGCCGGATCGTCGAGTGCTTCGCTCGCGACGGAGCCACCGTTTTTCAGGGTGTGCCGACGATGTACGTGCGCCTGCTCGAGGAGCTGGCCCGGTCTCCCGAGGCCGGATCGATGCTCTCCGGCGGCCGGCTCTTCACCGCCGGAAGCGCGGCGCTTTCGGCGGAAGACTTTGCGACCTTCGAGGCCGCCACCGGCCACCGCATCCTCGAGCGGTACGGCATGAGCGAAACACTGTTCACCTTCTCGAATCTCTACGAGGACCGGCGCCCCGGCACGGTGGGCATTCCGGTACCGGGCTGCGACGCGCGGGTCGTGGACGACGGCGGACGGGAAGCGGGCGAGGGCGAGCCGGGCGAGCTTCTCGTGCGCAGCAACGGAATGATGACCGGTTACTGGAATCGTGCAGCGGAGACTTCGGCCTCTTTTCGCGGCGGTTGGTTCGCGACCGGCGACGTCGTCCGCAGGGGCCCGGACAGCTTCCTGACGGTCGTGGGAAGAAAGTCGATCGATTTCATCAAGAGCGGAGGGTTCAAGATTTCATCGCGGGAGATCGAGGATGTTCTCCTTCGGCACGAAGCGGTCAAGGAAGTCGCGGTCATCGGCGTTCCGGACCGCGTTTGGGGGGAGAGGGTCGTCGCGGCGGTCGTCCTGAATCCAGGCGCGCGCGCCGCGTCCGAAGCGGAGGTGCTGCGAGATCTTTCCGCTTTCTGCTCGCGGTTTCTCGCCGATTACAAGAGGCCGCGAGAGGTGCGTCTCTGCGAAGAGCTTCCGCGAAACGCCATGGGGAAGGTTCAGAAGCACGAAATCCGCAAATCGATCGGGTGATGTGGCGGCACCCGGATTGCACAGCCGAGCGGTGCTGTGATTTCGTGCGCCGAGCGCGGTTGTACCGTAAGGAGGTCACCTTGAAGGACATTCTTCTGCGCTGCGGTCTCTGTTTCGGGATCGTCGTCGGCCTGGCGTCCTCCACTCTCGCTCAGGTGGCCACGCCGTCGACCCTCACGCCGACCTCGGTCGTTCCCGCGGCCGCGATGACGCCCGGGGCCGGTCTCGCGACGAGCCCGGAAGCCGGCAGGGGTCTTTACGCGATTCCGAAGACGACTCCTGCGGGATTACCGTCTTACGCAACTCCCGGAACGTCCGTCGGCCCGGCGCGCCCGATGGTTCCGGGCAATTGCGCTGACGGCGGCTGGCGAAGCTACACCGCGCTCGGGTTCAAGGACCAGCCGAACTGCGAGACCTGGTTGAAGCAGCATCCGCCTCCGTTCACCGTGCAGCGCCGGCTCACCGAATCGGCACCCGGCTATTCCGCACGGCATCCGACTCCGACGCCGCGGCCGCCCGTCAAGAAAACGCCGCCAACGCCCGCCCCGACGCGGTAGGTTTTGGCTCCGGTTTAGAAAGTTGCAGCGCCGGTCGCGCAGCGACCGCCCGCGCTGCAAGCTGAGCCTCGCGCTGCGGGAGTGAGAGCGCACCGAGGGATCAGGTCCTCGGCCGAGTTTCCTCGGCCGAGTCCTTGCCCTCGTTTAGAAAATTTCTCAGCGCTGGTCGCGGCACCGAGCGCTCGAAGAGCGCGACACGCGGCGGGTTCGCCCGCCGCTCACCGACCGCCTGCGCTGAGCCACGGCTAGAAGTCCACCCGGCTGGAAAGACCGAACGTCCGAGGCTGATTGGTCAGGTAACCAATGCGCGCCCGTGTGCCGCGCTCCTGATCGAGACCCAGAAGCGCCGTCTCATTGTTCAGGTTGTTGACGTAGAAGGCGATGTCCCAGTTGTAGTGCCGCACACCCATCCGCAGGTTCACGATGTCATAGCTCGGCAGCTCCGCGTTGTAGATGAACGTCGACTGAGTCAGCGGGCCGCCGATGGTGTTCGCGCCGAAGGAATTCAGGTTCAGGGTCCCCAGGAGGTTGTCGCCGACCTGCGTGAAACGGGCTCCGACGTGCTGGTAGTTCCCGTTGATGTATCCCCGGATTTCCGACGTGAGCGGCTGCGTGTAGGTCGCCGAGAGAGCCGCCTGGAACTGAGGGACGCTCGGAAGACGCCTGCCGCTCTCGATTCCGGAGACAATGCTCACCGTTCCATCCGGGGCGGTCGAAGTGACCGTCGACCTCAATTGGGCGTTGTTGAATCCCATCGTGGCGGCGACGTCGAGGCGGTCGCTCGGAGTCGCGGCGAACTCGATCTCGGTTCCGACGCTGCGCGCTTTGGGAACGTTGAAGATGAGTCGAGACGAGCAGGAGCCGGCGGTGACCGTCACCTGAAGGTCCTTGATGTCCACGTAGAAGGCGGAGATGTTGAAGGAGCCACGGCCGCCGAAGAGCTTGGTTTTGGAGCCGAGCTCGTAGTTCCAGGCTGTTTCGTCTTTCCAGTTTTCCCGGCCGCCGAACGTGATCAGGTCCTGGGGCGTACACAGGTTCACATTGAGTGGGTCGTTGACGCCGCCGAGTCGGAAGCCCTTGGACGCCTGCGCATACAGATTCTCGTCCGGGGTCGGCGTGTAATTGGCAATGAATCGCGGAGCGACGCCGTCCGCACTGACGGAGCCCGGCTGGGATTGGGGTTTGCCATCCGAACCCGCACCGAAGAGGCCGTCGAAGATCTGCGCCTTGTCCTCCTTGTAGTTGTAGTAGCGCAGCCCCGCGGTGAAGCTGAACTTGGGATTGAAGAAATATGTGCCTTCGCCGAAGAGAGCCCACTGACGAAGGTCGTAGTTCAAGGCGGAGTAGAACAGCGTGTCCTTCGGAGCGACGGTTCGGGTGTTGGCGAATGATCCGGACGGCTCCAAAGCTTCGTAGCCAGCCACGAGAAGGTTCTGACCGTATTCGCGCCTCAGGTCGGCGTAGAAGCCTCCGCCGACCCACTTGATCTTGTCGTTGCCGCCGTTGACGCGGATCTCCTCCGTCCAGCCCTGCGCCTTGGTGGCGTCGTCGAGGGGCGCGTTCAGGAGATAGACGCTCGGCGGCAGACCGAACGAGCCGCCCGTGATGCTGGAAGTCAGCGCTCCCGCGTCGCGCACGACGAGGATATCGCGATGGGTGTAGGAGGTGATCGAGGTCAACGTCATCCCGCCGCCCAGCTGGTACTTGACGTCGATGTCGCCCATGTAGAACTTGTCGGTGAAGGGCTCGTCGATCTGCGTGAAGATCTGATGCTCCTTGAGCGTGACCGGGGGACGTGTCGTTGTGAACGGATTGGCCAGGATGTTGTAGATGTCCTCGCGGTTCCATCCGTCCATGCTCACGTCGTTGTAAACGAAGCGAGGCGTGATCGTCAGCTTGTCCGTGGGCGCGATGTCGACCGCCATCCGCAGTCCCCAGGTGTCGCCGGTATTCTCGTTTTTCTTGACACTGAAGTCTGGCTGGACGGCATCGGTATATCCGGCCCACCGGTCGTAGTAGGCCGCGACGCGGAGCGCGGCGTTGCTTCCGAGGGGAGTGTTGAAACCGGCCTTGGCGTAGCCGCCCTGGTTTCCGCCGTCGATGCTGTTGGCGGCAAACTCGCCGAAGAACTTCGTCTGGCCGAGCTCGGGCTGGTTGGTGATGTAACGGAGCGTGCCTGCTTCGCTACCCGAGCCGAAGAGCGTTCCCTGCGGCCCGCGGAGAACCTCCACGCGGTTCATGTCGAACAGGTCGAGATCGGGATTGAAGAGCGAGAGAGAGATGACCGACTCGTCCAGGTACGAGCCGACCGATTCCTTGACACCGGGTTGATCGCGCGCGATCTGTCCGGAGGACATACCGCGGATGGCGACCGTGCTCTGCCCGGGGCCGAGGTTCTGCACGGAGAAGTTGGCGACGTTGTCTGCGATCTGCTCCAGATTCTGGATCCCGCGCTCCCGCATGACATCTTCGGTGGGAGCGGCGATGGAGAACGGGACATCCTCGATCGCTTCTTCGCGCTTCATGGCGGTCACGGTGACCGCCTCGGAGACCTTGATCTCGAGGGCGAAGTCGGCGGTGGACGAGCCGGTCAGGTGGATGACCTGCGTCGCCTTGCGGAAACCCTGCACGTCGGCGGTGACGACATAAGTGCCGGGTTCCAGATTCCATACGTCATAGCTGCCGGCCGCTGAAGTCCGGGCGATCCGAGTGGCTCCGGTCGCCTGGTTGGTGATGACGATGGCGGCGCCACCGACCGGCGCACCGTTGGCATCGCGGACGGTGCCCGAGACTTTTCCCGTCGCTGTCTGGGCCTGCATGCGCATGGCCACGACGAAGGCCAGCGCGGCAAGAACGATGGAGAGCGTCCGACGAAGCTGGAACATCTCAGCCTCCTCCATAAAAATTTCCCACCCCGCGCGTTCTAGAAGACCAGATACCGCTTGGTTAACACGATCTTCATATTTCGAGGGACGGCCTGTCAACATCTATCGCTCGAGCGGTCTCCGTCAGCGGTTCGGACACGCCGACGGCGGGGGATTTACTGACCGCGAGGCGTGACGACGCGCACCCGGCCGCCGGACTCCGGCAGCGGCTGCGGATGTAGCTTCGCGGCCGGGGAGACGATGATCGTGCGGCTTGCGCTGACCGCCCCGGTTTGATTGACGGCGGTCTCCGTGACGGTGAGCGTTCCGTCGAACCCGAAAGCATGGACCGGGTTTCTCTCCGTCGAGCTCGCGCCGTCTCCGAAGCTCCAAAACCACTGAGTCGCGCCGGAGGAGCCGTCGGTGAACTGGATCGGCTGGCCGGCGACGGCGGCCGATGGCCCGCTGAACGAGGCGAGGGGAAGCGGAACGGGTGGCCCGGAGGCCGCCACGATGCGTCCCCACCAGGTCGCCCATGAGCCGGCGGCGGAGTTCGTCGCCTTGAGCGCATATTCCTGGATCGTCCAGAGGTCCAGGCCATTGATCGGATCGACCGCGGTCGCGCTGTAGTCGCCCCAGCGGTTGCGCGTTCCTCCCCCGGTTTTGATGTAGAAGGTCTCCCCGTCCTTGAGGATCGCGTTGCCTCGAAGTGTCCCGGGAGGATCGGCGGCCGCGCGGAACGCGTACGCGCCCGAGGGAAATCGAGCCGACGAGAACTCGGAGTAGCCGACGAGCAGGTCGTTGTTCACGTTTGCCGCGACCGAAGGGAATGCGAAGAAGAACTGCGAAGCGGGATCGTCCATGCGTCCTCTCTGAACCACGAACCCCTCTCGCGTCAGCTGCCACCACTGGATGGAGGTCCGCAGCGGCGCTCTCGAGGGCAGGAAAATCGTCTGTGCCGCCGTGATCAAACCGTTTCGGACGATGACATGGGTGAAGTCCGCCGTCTGCACCGAGATCTTGGCCGCGGTCCCCATCTGGGGCGCAAAGTCCTTTCCGTCGGGGGAAGCATCGTCCCAGACGTCCTCGGTCGCCGGGAATGAGATGGATTGAAACTCCTCCGCGCCGACCGGCCCGCTGACCGCGAACAGTTGAAGCGAGCCGACGCCTCCGTCGTTTCCGTTCCAGTCCTCGAGGAAATAGAGATTCGGCTCCTCCGGGTCGTAGGTGGCCGCGGGAACCTGCCCGGTCCCGAGATCGTCGCGCACGAAGAGGGTGTGGCGGGCGTCCGTGCCGCCGGCGACGAGGTTGGCCTTGTCGAA
>DATDNV010000623.1:0-5090 GCA_036518075.1 Thermoanaerobaculia bacterium | reverse complement strand
CAGAGCATCGCGACGTAGTAGAGCGCATGCGAGCAGAAGAGGAGCGTTCCGCCCCGCTTGTGAAAGTCGGTGATCCGGTCGATCGACTTCTTCTGAAAGTAGCCGTCCCCGACCGCGAGGGCCTCGTCGACGATCAGGATCTCCGCATCGACGTGGGTCGCCACGGCGAAGGCCAGCCGCAGCGCCATTCCCGACGAATAGGTGCGGACGGGCCGGAGGAAGAAGTCGCCCAGCTCGGCGAAGTCGCGGATCTGCGGAAGACGTTTGCGGATCTCGGGGCCCGAGAGTCCGAGCAGGGCCGCGTTCAGACGCGCGTTCTCGTAACCCGAAAACTCGGGATGGAACCCCATTCCCAGCTCGAGAATCGACGCGACCGTGCCCTGGCGCGAGATGCTCCCGGACGTGGGCCGGGTGGTCCCCGCGACGATCTTCAGCAGGGTCGATTTTCCGGCGCCGTTCTCGCCGATCACACCGAGCGCTTCCCCGGCGGGAAGCTCGAAAGAGATGGAATCGAGAGCCCGAAACTCGCGCGCCCGCCGGCGCCGCAGCACGAGCTCTTTGAGCCGGTCGGCAGGCGAGTCGTAGAGGAAGTAGGTCTTCGAGACCTTCTCGGCTCGAACAGCGAAGTCGGTCATACCGGTCTGAAATTGGCGATTGGGAATTTGTGATGGTTGCGGTTCAAGGCTTTCCGTCCTGATCACCAATCACAAGTCACCAATCGCCAGTATCCCCTCTCATTCCCCCAGCGCGAACTCGCAGACGCGACAGAGAAAATCCTCCGGGGCCTCCTCGACCCCGTAGGTCCAGCGCCGCAGACGCGCCATGACGTCTCCGCCGAGAACTTCGGCCACCGTCTGCGTCTTCAGGTCGCCGATCGTGAGTCTCTCGTAGTAGTCCTGACAGCAGAGAACCGCCTTGGCCGTGGCAGTCACGTGCATGTGCTCGAACGGGCGGGAGCCCATCAGCTCGCAGCCTCTCAGCTTCTTCTTCGGCGGCGGCTCCGGAACGAACGTCCCGCTCGCGGGCCGGCTGCGAATCCGGAAGGGCTTCACGTCCCAGCCCAGAGGCCCGAACCGCTCCTCGATCGCGGCAATGTCCCGCCGGTGCGCCTCGTCCTCGTCCCCCAGCACGACGATCGCCGTCTCCTCGGCAAGCGAGCGGGCGCGCAGGGCATCGATGTTGGCGAGCACGCGCGCGAGGTCCCGAGTCCCGTGCAGCTTTTCGTACCGCTGCGGGTCGAGCGTGGGGAGATTGATGCCGATGTAGCGAAATCTTCCCAACGCCTCGAGGCGAGCCGCGCGATCCGGGTGAAGATGCGAAGCGTTGGTCAGGATCGAGACGGTCATCCCCCGCGCGAAGAGGGCCGCACACCGGTCTTCGAAGAGCGGATCGACCGTCGGCTCGTTGTAGTTGGACAGAAACACATTGATCTTGTCTCCCGCGACGGCGAGAACTTGATCGAGGATCGACTCGAACAGGGTCTGGCTCATCACCTCCCGCTCGCGCGGATCGACCGAGACCGGGCAGAACGGACAGCGATGGTTGCAGGACGTGCAGGTCTCCAGCGAAAGGTAGAGCAGGTGCGACCGGCGGACTTCCGCCTCCACGTCCTCGATCAGGAACCGCGCCGCCCGCAGATGCTCGAGCACTCCGGGTTCGGCCTCCGGAGAAAGCCCCTGCTCGATGCGGGAGAGGGCCCGAAAAGCCTGGCCGTCTTTGGGGAGGGAAACGCCCGTCAGGGGGTTGTACAGACAAGAGTCCCGGTCGTGAAGAAAGGGAGAAACGGCCTCTTCGGCCAGCGTCGCCGGAGACGCCACGCGGACGAACCTCTCTTCATTCATCTCAATGGATTCCCACCAGGAACCCTCTGGCATTCTAACCTCAGGGGTCTACGGACCGGACGGCCTGCCCGTCCCGGCATAGGACCAGATGCCGCCAATAAGCTCCCGACTGCCCGTCCGGGCTCCCGTCCCTGGGTGTTCTTTTCTCATCGGGCAAGAAGAAGCCCCGGCTCGCGCCGGGGCTTCTCGAATCGTCGTTTCGCTTTTTCCGAGTCTACTGCTGCGGCAACGCCTGAATGAAGGTCGTGTCGAGCGTGGTCAGGTCGACCGTGAAGGCGTAACCGGACAGCCGGCCGCCGTTCACCTGGTCGATCTGGATCGACACCGGCACATTCGGGTTGACGAAGCCGGGGATGTCCTTGAGCGAGATCTGCCCCCAGTGCGGAACGCCGGTGCCGCCCAGCGAAGTGAGCAGCGAGCCGGCCTGAGAGCCGTCGGGCGCGATCGCCAGGATGCGGAACGAGATCGGCCCCGGATCCATCAGGAAGACTCCGATCTTGGTCGTGTATTGAGCGCTTTCCTGCGCTCCGGACAGAACGAGCCGCTGACCGGTGTTCGCCGTCTGGGCGGGAGTAAAGACAGCCAGCTGCGACCCCGCGGTGCCCGTCGTTTGATCGTCGTAGTTGCGCGAGCCGATGATGATCGGGCGCGTTGCGGAGTCCGAGTCCTCGGGGTAGTAGATCCGCAGGAAGCCCGAGTTCGTGCCGGTCAGATCGACGCTCGCGTCCTGGCTCATGAGGGTGCCGATGACGTCGTCATACGTCAACAGATCGCCGGGACCGATGGCAACCTGGCTCACATGCGCGACGTGCTCCACCCCTCCGGACAGGAACGTGTAGTCGAAGTAGAGGTTGCGCGAGGCCGATCCACGGTTGTAGATCCGCAGGTCGGTGCGCCAGTGCGCACCGTAAGTCGTGTCGTAGCGGGAGGCGCCCGCAACCCAGTAGGAAACGATCCCGTTGTCTGCGGGAGAGGCCTGGCTGTCGTCGGTCACCTGGATGAAGTCGTTGGTCTTCCGATCGAGCGCGGTGCCGAACGCGAGCAGGGTGCCTGTCGTCGACGTTCGCGTCGCCTTCAGAACGTACCGCTTCGTGGTGTCGGTCAGGCCGATGTCGTCGTTCTTCAGGTAGATCTGCTGATACGGACGAATCGTGAAGTCCCGATAAGCGACCGGATTGCCGGTCCCATCGGTGATGAGCACCGGCGAGCCGCCCTCATCCAGAGCCGTGAGCCGGAACGTGCCCGTGGCCCCG
This sequence comes from Thermoanaerobaculia bacterium, assembly GCA_036518075.1. Taxonomy (GTDB): domain Bacteria; phylum Acidobacteriota; class Thermoanaerobaculia; order UBA5066; family Gp7-AA6; genus DATDNV01. The sequence continues at coordinate 1,996 of DATDNV010000623.1, read as the reverse complement.
TTTGCGTTGAAGAGCGTGACTCCAAAACGGTACAGCGGATCGGAACGCAGCCCGATGAGCACCTGATCGCCTTGAGGCTGCGACACGACCGCATTGAAGCTGGCCGTGACCGCGGTATTCGAATTCAGCGTGACGGCGCAGGTGCTCGTCCCCGAGCAACCTCCTCCGCTCCAACCCGCGAAGGTCGCGCCGGAGCCGGCTGAGGCCGAAAGCGTCACCGACGTTCCCTGCGTAAAGGAGGCGCTGCAGGTGGAGCCACAGTTGATGCCCGAGGGGCTGCTGGTCACCGTGCCCGTGCCTGTTCCGCTCTTGGTGACCGAGAGGGTATAGGAACCCGGTGGCGGAGGCGGCGGAGGGTTGCCCTTGAGATTGAACGTCGCGGTGATCGTTTTCCCGCCGTTGACGCCGCACTGATTGAGAACGATGCTGTCGCAACCCGTCCACTTGACGAAGGCCGAACCGGAGTCCGCCGCCGCGGTGAAGGTGACAGGATTTTGAGCGTTCACCGAGAAGCTCGCCGAGCATGTCGAGCCGCAGGCGATACCGGCCGGGTCGCTCGTGACCGTTCCGGTGCCCGTGCCGTCCTTATTGACGGTGATCGTGGCCTCGACGGCCTGGGCAGACTGCGTCGAAACCGACCGGGAGCCTGAGCCCTGGAGAGAGAGCGACGTGAAGCCCTGGGCCGAGATCCGCCCGAAGGCGTCGACGGCGTAAGCCGGCAATCCCGACCCGTAGGAGATGTTGTTGGGGTTGTTCTTCGGAGCGAAGTAGACGCGCGTCGAGACCAGAGGCTGGTCGCTGCCCGAGTACTTGATGACGAGCGTGCCCTTGTTGAGCCCGCCGTTCAACGCGTCCACCACCTGGGGCACGGAATAGGAGCCGCCGGGCAGGAGGGTGACCGTGCTCGCGTAGGTCAACTGGGTCAGATCCAGCGTCGCCGGCGCGACCGCATCGGCGAGAAGCGGGAAGAAGGCCAGGCTGACGTCCATCGATGCGTCGGTGCCGTTGGCGACCGAAACATCGGAGTTCCAGGTCGTCACGCCGTCATCCAGATGCGCGACTCCGGGAACGATCATCGCGTGGAACGTCGACGGGGTCACGTTGACCGTGACCGACGAGCTCGTCGTGCCGTTGTTGTTGACCCCGTCGCCGGTGACCGAAAGGCTGACGGTATACAGCCCCGTCGCGGAGTACGAGTGCGTCTCGACGACGCCGGAGCCCGAGTTGCCGTCGCCGAAGTTCCAGTTGTAGGCGGAGGCGTTCTGCTCCTGAGCCGTGAACGTCATGATCCGCCCGACCTCGGTGTCGTAGTTTCCGGTCTGTGAATTGAGCGTCCCTCCGGAGACCGTGAAGACAGGCGTCGGCAGCGGAGCTCCGACCACCACGGTGAAGTTCGTCTGCGTGACTCCCTGAGTGTTCGTGTCATCGCCGTACACGACGAGCGAGGCGTTGTAGGTGCCCTGAGTGGAGTAGACCTTCTGATAAACGCGGTCGCCCGGCCCTCCGTCAGAGGTTCCGTCGCCGAAGACCCAGCCCCACTGCGTCGCCTTGGTCTCGGTCGCGGTAAACGTCAGCACCTGGCCGAAGCCAACGGTGTAAGTCGAGCCGTTCTTCAGAGAAGGTGTGATCGTCAGACCGCCGCCGGGCAGCGGTATGCCCGAGACCGAAACGGTCTTGCCTGTCGTGGCGTTCGATCCCCCCTGCGACACACTCAAGGACAGTGAGTGATTTCCGCTGGTGGACCAGGAATGCGTCACCGGGTTGCCGCTCACCGCCGACGGAAGGTCGTCAAACTGCCACGAATATGTGATCGATCCGCTTCCTCCGGAGACGTTCGCCGTGAACGTTCCCGTCTGGTAGACGCCCAAAGACGACGGCCCAGAGATCGAGACCGACAGGCCGCCGCCGCCTCCACCACCGCCTCCACCGCCGCCGCCGCCGCCTCCACCACCACCGCCGCCGCCGGATTGAACAGATACCGGTATGACAGCGCACT